>JAFSXA010000135.1 GCA_017450135.1 Clostridia bacterium
AAACATTGCCGCCCGGCGAATTTTTTCTTTACAGCCGCACATTAAAATGGTAATATATTAACGGTTATAACCATATAATAAACAATACGGGATGTTGATAATGATGAAAAAAGCCTTCAGGATACTCTCAATTGCCGCTGCCGTCCTGCTCCTGCTTTCCTCCTGCGGGTCAAAGAAGGACGGCGATGATAAACAACAGAACCGCACCGGGGAATCCCCGGAGACGAAGCCGTATTCATCCATGGAGGATGCCTCGGCGGACGGGAAGGGGACAACGTTAGATATGAACTCAGGCTCCGCGGATAAAAATACGGTCAGCTCAAAGGGCTATGAAATAGTCGTCAAGGACGGCTTGACCTACGTAGGCGGAGTGCTGATCGCCAATAAGACCTATTCCTTGCCGGAGGATTACGCTCCGGGTGTGACAAGCGAGGCTGAGGAAGCGGTCAATAAAATGGAAGAAGCCGCCAAAGAGGACGGCCTGGAGCTGTTTGTGCGTTCGGGCTACAGGAGCTACAGCTATCAGAGCACGCTCTATAATAATTATGTCAGCAGGGACGGGAAGGCGGCCGCGGACAGATATTCGGCGCGCCCCGGCCATTCCGAGCACCAGACCGGCATGGCGTTTGATATGAACTCGCTGAGCCAGTCGTTTGAGGATACGCCGGAGGGGAAATGGCTCGCTCGGAACTGCTGGAGGTACGGCTTCATAATCAGATATCCCAAGGAAAAGGAGAGCATAACAGGCTATATGTATGAGCCATGGCACGTCAGATATCTCGGCACAGAGCTTGCAGAGAAGGTATATAACAGCGGCCTCACCCTCGAGGAGTACCTCGGTATAACCTCCGAATACGCCGATTGAGTTGACGGACAACTTGATAAAACAAAAATCCTGCCACCGTAGTGACAGGATTTTATCTTTGGTGAGGATGAGTGGATTTGAACCACCGACCCCTTGCATGTCAAGCAAGTACTCTAACCAACTGAGCTACACCCTCAAAGCGTAGCTATTATACCATATACGTTTTTCTTTGTAAAGTACTTTTTTTATTTTTTATCCAACTGTCTGAAAAAGTATGAGGGGCTGCCCCGCTAAGACAGCCCCTTGCATCTCGTTTCATCTGAAACTATGCAGGCGTTACGATGTCAATACCCGATCACTGCCAGGTGAAGGATACCGAATTCTCCTTGAGATTTACGGAATAGTTCTTGCCCTTTTCAAATTTGTACGGGCGGACCTTCTTGGACACATTGTGCTCGATGGATTCAACGTGGTTGAGTCCGTCGATAAACGCGTAAAGCATAGCCGTATCGGTGAATTTGATCTTGGCGTCTATTTTCAGCTTTGCAGTCTCCTCCGGGGTGAAGCCGAAGCTGCCGTTTGCGCCGAGAGTGAAGCCGGTGAGCCACCAGGAATACTGTTCCCTGCGCCTGAAGAGCAAGGTGTCGTTCTTATAGAGGCTGAGACTCATTTTGGTGAGCATTTCGTCCTCGGCGCATTTGAAGAATTTTCTGCCCTTGTTGTCCGTCAGGAAGCTGTCGTCCTCAAAATCACGGTAGTAAAGACCGATCTCGCAGCCGATAAGCACAAAGCCGTACTGACCCTTCCAGAGCTGGAGCATCCAGTCCTTGTCGTCGTAAGAGAAGAATATCCTCGTCGTATCGTACCAGCATACTATGAACGGAGCGGCGTAATCGTACAGATCGGTATAGCCGAAGGTCCTCTGCCATGCGTTGGATTCAGAGTAGAACACGTTGTCGACCCCGTCGTATGAGAAGCCGAGCAGACCGGAGCCGTCACTGTTGGTGACCTTTCCGGTTGCCGGGTCATAGTAGAAGCTGCCAATGATCTTTACTTTCTGCTCTTCGACCGGAGCGGCTGGGAAGCTGTGTATTTTACCCACGGAATAATGAAGTATGTAGAGGGCGTCGGTCGCCGTGACCTTGCCGTCCCCGTCAACGTCCGCGGCCTTTTTTTCCGCCGCGCTCAGGGTGCTCTCGCCGGTGCAGTATCTTATTACAATAAGGGCGTCAAAGCTGTTGACGACGCTGTCGCTGTTGGTATCGCCCACCACATTGTCCGCGGCGAGCGTTGCGGCAGTCAGACCGGCAAAGGTGCCGAAAACCATGCTGAGCGTCAGCAGTACGGAAAGGATCTTGTTTGATATTTTCATTTTATTTCACTCCTTGAAGCTTTTTTATTTGACCGAGGATCTGATACCTACGATGTATTGCAGGATTATCAGAGCGTCGCTTGAATTGATGAGCTTATCGGAAGTCACGTCCGCAAGAGACTTCTGCAGGTCGCTGAGGCTTGCAGAGCCGGTGGAATACCTGAGGATAAGCAGGGCGTCGTAAGAGGTGATCTTGTTGTCAAGGCTAACGTCGCCGGCGGCGAAGCTCGAACCGGAGACAAAGCTGACCGTGAAGGGGGCGGACTTGCCGCAGAAGGTGAGGTTGAGGGTCGCGTCGCCGGGCTTTATGGAATCGACGCCGTCGGGAACCGACCAGCCTACTCTCGAATTCTCGGGGTAGGAGACAGTCTTGACTGCGGAATCGCTGTACGTCACGTCGAGCTGGGCGCCGGTGATATCATACTTTGTCATCTCAACGTCATTGATTACGCTGCGCTTCCAGTCTTCGCCCTCAACGAGGATGGTCTTGTCCGGAGTCTTCCTTATCTTTATGCTTTCGACAGTGGCGAGCGTGAGGCTGACCGTGACATATTCGGAGGACGAGCTGAAATCAGTGCAGTAAACCTTCGCCTGGTTTACTCCCGCTTTCCAGCCGCCCGTCGGAGCCTTGGCGTACATATTTGCGCCGAACATACTCGTCTGGTAGTTTATTTCGCGGTCGCCGTAGGTTATCACCATGCCGGAGATGTCGAGGTTGCCGATCGTGGTTATCGTCGTCCCCGAGGTATACATCCAGTCGATGCCCTGATAAAACGTTGTTCTTGCGGGCTTTACCTTGACCGTGGGAGTAACTGCCGCGGCTGAAGCTGAAAAGCATCCGAAAACCATTATCAGAGACAGCAGCAGTGATACGGCGGCAAAAAACCTTTTGTTTTTCATATTTATTTCCTCCTTTTGCCTACGTTAATCCATATAATATTATATTAGAAACAGCGGTGCTTGTCAATGTAAAAATCAAATATATTCCAATGTGGAAGATATTCAAAAATTTTCTATTGACAAGCACTTGTGTTTAGTATATAATTTACAAAGAGTTACAAAAGGGAAAAGGGGTTCTTCAGAAAATGTGCATTTTCAGGAGATTGTTTTCGGCAGTCATGTCGCTGCTGATCGCGCTCGGCGCTGTCGGCGCTCTCGGGGTAGGGAGTGCGGCGGCCGGCGTCAGGTACGGCGACGTCAACGGTGACGGCGAGATCAATTCCGGCGACGCGCTTGTGATCCTCCGGCATTCCGTTGCGGCGGAAGTGCTCGATTCCGCTGAGTTTGAAAGAGCAGACGTCACGGGGGACAAGACGGTCAATTCTTCGGACGCTCTTGCCGTGCTCAGATATTCGGTCGGGCTTATCACTAAGTTTGACGTGGAAAAGGAGACGGTTCTTCCCTCCGATAAAAACGAGGTTCTCACTCTATATAAAGAGGCTGTTAAAAAAGCGAGGCAGGACAAGCCCGGCTACACCATGACATCAGAGATCAGCACGAAGAATATCGACGTTGATCTCGGCGGTTTGGGGCTGCTGGTTCCCGCTTCGGAGAAGGCTCGGCTTTTGGAAGAGATGAAGTCGGAGTATGCCGAGAGTGACAAGACCACCGTAAAGCCCCGCAAGGGTTCGGATAATTCCGTGAAGAATATGCTCCCGTTATGTACGGTGTCGAACGCTTCCAAGCTCAAGGATGTCTCTCTGAGCAAAACCGCAGAAGGCAATTATAAGATAAGTATAAAGTTCAATGATGAGAAGAATCCCTCAAACACGAGTCCTATCGTGAGCACTCTCGGAGTGCCGGGCGTGGATGATATCAAGGCTTCGTTTGCCAACGCCGGTGATGAGGAGATCCAAATCAAGGTAAGCAAGCTGAACGTAGAATATAAGAATGCATCTCTCACCTGTGTGATAGATCCCGACAGCGGCGAGATCATTTCCCTCGACTTCAGCGTGGACAGCGAAACAGATGTGTCAATTTCCACCCTCGGGCTGATCGTGAGTATGGATATGACTCAGCTCACTACCGGAGTCTATAAGGACTTCGATTATTGATCCGGTTAGTTCATCGCGAGTTATTCGCCTATGACTGCGCGGTGTCTAATATATTTAAATACGCTTAGTAAAGCGTAAATTTACAAAGGAGAAATTGGTGATTAAAGATGAACAGACTTGCAAAAGTACTTTCAGTTGTTCTTTCGGCTGCTATAGTTCTCTCAGTCACGGCTGTATTGCTCATTTCCGCATTTGCCGCTGACGTTCCGACGTTCTCACTGAATGTTAAGAGCGAAACCGATAGCGAAGTAGTTGTAACAGTTAATCTTGACAGCGGCGAGTTCAAGGCTATTGACCTTGCCCTTCAGGCAAATTCAGCTATCAGCGGCTGCAAGAATGCCGGTATCAGCAGCGCTGTCAAGGATTTCAGAAATGATTCCGAAGAGCGCGGCAATGTTATGTCTTCGGCCAGCAACAAGGATACTATGAAGTTTTCTATGGCTACCGTTGAGGCATACAAGACCGTCGGCTCAGTCGTAGAGTTTACACTCTCCAAGGCTGCTGCAGCCAAGATCACAAAGGACGACGTTTCTCTTGTCGTTACCTCTTGTGTTGTCGATAAGGACGCTGTAAAGGCTAACGTTGTAAATAATCTTCCTGCTGCTGAGGCTCCTGCTGATGATGAGACCACTACAGAGGCACCTGCTGATGATGAGACCACCACAGAGGCACCTGCTGATGATGAGACCACCACAGAGGCTCCTGCTGATGATGAGACCACCACAGAGGCACCTGCTGATGATGAGACCACCACAGAGGCACCTGCTGATGATGAGACCACCACAGAGGCACCTGCTGATGATGAAACCACCACAGAGGCACCTGCTGATGATGAGACCACCACAGAGGCACCTGCTGATGATGAAACCACCACAGAGGCTCCTGCTGATGATGAAACCACCACAGAGGCTCCTGCTGATGATGAAACCACCACAGAGGCTCCTGCTGATGATGAAACCACCACAGAAGAGACTCCTGCAGAGGATCCCACAGCTGCTCCGGCAGATTCCACTGACGGTACAGACTCAGCAGATGCCGAGCCTGCCGCAGATGTTGCCGAGCCGGCATCAGCGACTGCTGAAAGCGATATTTCCAATCCCGCTACAGGCGACAGCCTGACGGCGACTGCAGCAGTCATTTCTCTTCTCGCAGTCAGCGGCGCAGCAGTCGTTGCACTTCGCAAGAAGGAAGACTAATCAGAACTGACTGAGATTTATTCCGGATAAATCTCTGCTGATTAAATAACGCCCCCACACAAGCCTATGGGCGTATGGCTTGTGTGGTTTTTTTTATGTTCACCTCTGAACATTCTCATGCGTTCATCTTGCGTGATCTTTTCCCGTCATATTTCGAAAAATGCTCGTCAATACACAAAGTATTAACTGCGCTTTTTGCTTCATATGACGAAAAAATCTCTACGCAATCTGAACGCGTCGAACATTCAGAGGCTCCCTAATACTTAATTTGGAAGGACAGATAATATGTTTACGGTTTACTTCAAGCAGTTTTGCGCTCTTGCGACCGCCTTTTTCATGCTTATCGGAGGTCTGATGACTCCGCTGAAGGCCGAAGATACGGAGGAGCTTTACAGAGAAAAGGTCGCGTCGGTGGATATTTATGAGAACACGATAGAGACTGCAATACCGCAGACGGAGCTGTTCAATGTTATCTCGGAGCATTTCAGCTCTGCGCTCCCCGAGGGAAAGAC
>JAFSXA010000136.1 GCA_017450135.1 Clostridia bacterium
TAAAACGCCCGTGCGGCGTCACCGGAATAAAGATAATCCCAGCTCTGCTCTCCCGACGTAAACACGGGTCTCCCGCCGCTTTTCAGCTTTTTGACGGTAGATGAGACCATGCTCGACTCGCCGTCGTTCTCGCCGTAAACGCTGAGCACCCTCGTCCAGATATGCCTGAGACCGAGGGAATGAGCCAGCGCTCTTGTCATCTGACCGGCGCAGAGCTTCGCCATGCCGTAGCCGGTTTCGGGGAAAACAGGGGTCTGCGGAGTCATCCTTTCCTCAGTCCTGCCGTATTCGGCCTG
This sequence comes from Clostridia bacterium, assembly GCA_017450135.1. Classification (GTDB taxonomy): domain Bacteria; phylum Bacillota; class Clostridia; order Oscillospirales; family Acutalibacteraceae; genus CAG-488. The sequence goes on from JAFSXA010000136.1 coordinate 297, forward strand.
CGAGCCGGCCCCGATAAAAGTGCGGCATCCCAGCGCTTTTGCCGCTTTAACGGCGTCGAGCGCATACCTCACGTTGAGATTCTGCAGGTACATATCGTTCCGCGCTTTCCCTGTTGTCCCGCTCCACGCAAAATGGTAAAACACATCGTAACCGCTGCCGTCGCCCTCAAGAGATGCTATCTCCTCGAGCGGACAGTAAACGACCTTTACCAAAGGATGCGCGGGAAGAACGCCGTTTCTCTTCGATTCCCTGCGGGTGACGACCAGAACCTCGACGCCGTTTGAAATCAGCTCGTTTATGAGCGCCGTGCCGATAGCCCCGGTGGCTCCGGTGATAACTGCTCTCTTCATATCATTTATCATCCCCGATCATGGGCACGATCATTATTTTTTTGAGCTCCTCACGGGGAAGGAACGGGGCAAGATCCTCAAGCGGAGGGCTGACAAGACTGCCGTCCTCGAGCCGCCTGGTGCTGCTCTTGGGCTCCCAGACCTGATCCGTATCGGTAAAGATCTCGCAGAAGCAGGCTCCGTTTGTACCGAGAGCCGTTTCGACCGCCGCTCTCATCTCCCCATTGGTGCTCGCGCTGAAATATTCGTAGCCGAAGGCCTTGGCAATCTTCTCAAAATCCGGGAAAGAAAGATCCCCCGATTCGGGGCCTATACCAACCTTGCTGCGGCCGCTGAACAAATTGTTCTGCGTCAGCCTTATTGAGTGATAGCCTTTATTGTTTATTAGGAAAATTTTGATCGGGAGCTTGTTGGTGATTATCGTCTGCAGCTCCTGAAGATTCATCATTATGCTGCCGTCGCCCTCGAGGCAAACTGTCTTTTTTCGTCCTGCCGATATACAGGTGCCTATCGCAGCGGGCAGGCCGTAGCCCATGCTCGCAACGGCGCTGTTGTTGGTGAATCTGCTGCCCTTTTTAATAACGTAGGCCTGACTTCCGGCGACACAGCACGCCCCGTTGGACACAGCGGTCAAACTATTCTCCGGCAAGGACGAGCTCAGATGATCTATAAAGGCGTAGACGTTCGCGCCCGCGTCAGTCCCCTTTTTCTGTTCTTCACTGACGACCGGGTAGTCGTTCTTCCATTTATTGCAAACACTTCTCCACGGCTCAAAGTCCGCGCTGATCCTGTCGGCGGCTGATTCGAGCTTGGTCAAAAATTCGCCTGCATCCGCCCAGACCGGAGTCTCAACATGGATAGTCGGTTTTTTCAGCTCCGCCCTGTCCGCGTCGACCATTATCACGTGGGCGGCTCTCGCCCAGGTCTTCCAGTTATATCCCACCTGCCTGATGGATATACGTGTTCCCACGGCAAGGATGAGATCGGCATTCTGTATCGCCCAGTTGCCGGGGCGGTCGCCCATATTACCGGCTCTGCCGCAGTAGAGCGGATCGTCGGTCTCAATAAGGTCAATTGCATTCCAGTATGTGACGACCGGCATACCGAGCCTTTCAGCCGTCCGCCTGAAAACATCATAGGCTCCGGCGAGCCTTATGCCGTAGCCCGCATGAAA
>JAFSXA010000137.1 GCA_017450135.1 Clostridia bacterium
ATTCTGCAAAATCAAACGATCCCTCAGTCTTTTGCTTCGCAAAATCCAGCTCCCTTTACGCAAGGGAGCCACTGTCGGCAATCATCACATATGTGATGGACAACAGCAATCAGTATATCCCACAAAAATCCGTGAAGAACCATAAAAAACATGGCGCAGAGTTCGTTCTCTGCGCCATGACAACTATATGATTTATCATTCTTCAAGCAGGATCTCACGGATCTGATTTATCTCTGTCTGCGTAACTCCGCAAGCCAGAAGATAATTCCTGACGTGATCCTGCATGGTCTGACCCTTGTAATCCGTTCTGAGCTTGGTCGTGAATGCGTTGAGATCCATTCTTGAACAGCTCTCAAAGTACAGGGCGGAAAGCTCATATTCTCTGATAATGGATTGCTCGTCGAGTCCGAGCAGAGCCTCAAGCAGATAGCATACCGTTCCCGTTCGGTCAAGGCCGTGGGTACAGTGCAGATATACCGGATAGTTTTCCTCCTTGGCAAGATCCTTGAAGAGGTTCTTGATGGCGTTGTTGTTATGGAAGGTTTCCGCGTACATAAATACGCCGTAGTTGATGTGCCTTACTGATTTGCCGAGCGGAAGCTCACCGCCGGAGGGCAGCTCCTCAACGCGCCTGAGGTCCATCTCGGTCTTGATGTGGAGCACGTCCAGGAGGTTTTCTCTTCCGTAGTCGCTGACGTAATAGGTGTAATCCACCGCGCCGTCAAGCTCACTGCCGCGGTACAGCAGACCTTGGCGGATATGGTGACCGTCCATGGTCTTCCAGCCGCCTATATCGCGTACATTGGCTATACCGTCGATGGTGAGGATACGCGGAGTTTCCGTAGTGGAAAACGTGCTCTCTGCAGTGACGGAAGCTTCATTTGAAAATGTGGTGGTGACGCGGTAATAGTAGTTGGTTCCGGTCTTGAGCAGGTAGACGTTGGCCGTCCTTGTATAGCCGGAGAGATTGATTATACGGGGATTGGAATAATCAGCACTCTCGGATATCTCTATCTTTGAGCCGACGGGCGGATTGTCGCTTGTATATCCGCCTATCTTGAAGTTGATTGTAACGGGATAGCCGTAGTCAAGCCTGCTGTCCTTGTTCCTGTATGTCGAGAACACGGATTTTGCTGTAACCGAGATGGGAGAATTCATATAATCCACCACGGCAGGGTTCACCAACTGGACAGGTGCGGTTATATCGTTGAGCTCGATTGTGAGATTGTTTTCTGTCTTTACGGCAAGCTGACGCTGGATTCTGTTGTCCGTAAAGCGATCTACAATGCCGAAGATAAGACCGATTATCAACAGGAATACTGCTACCGTTCCGGCGATTTTCAGTTTGCGCTTTTTACGGTAAAACTTTTTGATCCGCTTTGAGAGCTTTTCCTTGGTGTTTTTTTTCGTTGTCGTCGAGTGATGATGGTGATGGTGATGATGACTATGATGGTGATGGCGATGCTCTTTGCCGGACGACGTGCCTGAGCCCGCGACGATTTTTACTATGTTATCTTCATTATATGTAATTTTTGATTTTTTTTCAGCAATATCCGCAGGGGTATCAACGCCGGGCTCAGTGTCCTTTGTTGCTTCATTGACATCGGTCAAACCCTCTTTATTTTCTTCGTTATCCACTGATATCACCTCATTTTACGTGATTCTGTACGCAATTATAAATAATACTCTTATTTTATACCTACCGAGATGCGGAGTATGGCAAGCGCGTCTGCGCTCGAATACTTTGAATCGCCGTTGAGGTCTGCATAAATTTTCTGATTGCTGTTCAGCTTTTTAATGTCGACAACGTCGCTGAGAATGAGCAGAGCATCGGAGGAATTGATGCTTCCGTCGTTGTTGACGTCTCCGAGCTTGTAGCCGAGAATATTTATTTTGAAGGTCGTGTAGACGCTGGGTGCGGAATCAAAGTAAATTTCTATCGTATTCTCTCCGACGAAATATTCCTTTGAGGGTGATGCGTAGATGTTGGGTATGACCGTGGTGTTGCGGACGGTCTCATAATATGAAAGATTCTCGCTGGAGCCGTCGGTGTAGGTTACCTTGACAACGAGGCCTCTGAGGTCGATCATGCCTCTGTCCTCATATTTGTGGTGCATACCGCCATTGTATTTGAGGCTTATCAGATTGTTTTTTGCCTTGAAGGAAGGCGTGCCGGATTCGGGGAAATCCCAGTATCCGTATCCCCAGTCGGTGTCCTTATAATAATACTTCTTGGTCGGCAGCGTTACTATCGACATTGATTTCGGGGTTTTTACCGCCGCGAATGATGTAAAGCAAAAGCATGACGCCATCAGAATTGCCGCCAGAAGAATTGCCAGTGCTCTTTTAGCTGTTTTCATAAATATTTCCTCCTTGAAAGACTTAATTATAGATATTATATATTTATAAAGCGGTTTTGTCAATAAAGGGAACCTCTAAATATTATGCGAAAGATGAATTCGCCGGAATTTTCAGAAGTGAACCGGTTCATACTCCGCTCAGGTCAAACGGAGGTATGTACTCCTCCTTGGAGGAGTCGGGTTGCTGGATGTAAACGTTTGTGAATCCGAGCGACCTTGCGTGCCGCACGGCGATATCATATTCCTTTCGGCTCAGCCGCCTGTTTATCGTCGGGTAAGCCTTCGCTTCTCCGCAGGGCGTGTACTGGCTCATGACGCTTATTATCGTGTCGGATGGCAGATTTTCCGCCGCCCAGTCGAGAACCTTTACACACTGGCTGACGTTCCCCGGGAGCACAAGATGGCGGACGATCAGTCCTTTCTGCATTATCCCGTTTTCATCGAACTCGCATACCGGCGCCTGACGGCTCATCTCCGCGACTGCGGCTGAGGCCTTGTCAAAATAATCAGCCGCTCTGCTGTATTTTTCGGAAACGGCAGAGTCATAATACTTCAGGTCGGTCAAATATATATCAACAATACCATCGAGCCGTTTGAGCGTACCGACGTCCTCATACCCGCCGGTGTTGTAAACGACGGGGACGTTCGGCCTGTGCTTTTCAAGCGTCGAGGCGAGCATCAGAGCGTATTGCGTGGGGCTGACGAGGTTTATATTGTGCGCTCCCTCGGCGGCGAGCTCATCGAAGATCTCCGTCAGTCTATCCTCGCTTATCTCTTTGCCGAAGCAGTTGCGGCTCACCTCGTAATTCTGGCAGTATACGCACTTCAGCGGACAGCCTGAAAAAAACACGGTGCCGCTGCCTTTGGTTCCGCTGATACACGGTTCCTCCCAGTAGTGAAGAGCCGCGCGGGCAATACGGTATCGGGCGCCGACTCCGCATACACCGCGGGAGACATCCCTGTCAACGCCGCATTTGCGCGGACACATATTGCATTGAAACATTGCCGTCGCCCCCTTATGCAGAATAATTATATCACAAAAAAAGCTCTTGTCTATACTGCGGCTCTATGATATAATTAGTCGCGTAATAATTTGACCTGAGGTGAATAAAAATGAAAAGAACGATTGGTTTTTCACTCTGCGTTCTTATGCTCATATTTTCTCTATGCGCCTGCTCGTCCGGTAAGCAAAGCAGCGGAAAGAGCACGGCAGGGTCGGGAGAGGAGCTTGCCGGCAAGCACCACGTTGAAATAGTTATCAAGGACTACGGTACGCTTAAAGTTGAGCTTGACGCGGACAGCGCTCCGATAACGGTCAAGAATTTTATCGATCTTGCCTCATCAGGCTTCTATGACGGACTTACGTTCCACCGCATTTTTGAGGGCTTCGTCATACAGGGCGGCGATCCTTTGGGTAACGGAACAGGAGGCTCGGGCAAAACGATAAAGGGCGAGTTTGCCGAGAACGGAGTTGACAACAGACTATCGCACACAAGGGGAGCCATTTCCATGGCGAGAGCCTCGGGGGACATGGACAGCGCGTCGTCGCAGTTTTTCATCTGTCAGCAGGACTGCTCGTCGAGCCTGGACGGCCAGTATGCCGTATTCGGCTACGTGACCTCCGGCATGGATATAGTCGATAAGATTTGTCAGACCGTAGAGAATGCGAATCTCGTTCCCGAAAACGAGAGGCCGGTTATAGAGACCATCAAGGTCATAGACTGAGGAGTGCTTTAGCTTGAGTAATTCGGATTATCGTAACAGAGTTTATTTAAAAATCGACCTTGACACCATCTGCGACAACACAAGGGCTATACAGAAAAAGGTCGGCGCGGACACAAAGGTCATGGTCGTCGTCAAGGCGGACGCTTACGGCCACGGGGCTATCGAGGTGGCAAAGGCGCTCAGCGAGATAAGCACCTACGGCTTCGCGGTCGCAACGGTCGGCGAGGCTCTTGCGCTCAGAAGGGCGGGCATAACCAAGCCTATACTTATACTTGATTTTGTTTTTCCGAATCAGTTTGAAACGATAATAAGGAACAACATAATGCTGACGGTATTCCGTTACAGCATAGCAAAACAGCTCAGCGAGGTTGCCGTGCGCATGGGCACCACGGCTCATATCCATATCAAGGTGGACACGGGCATGGGCAGAATAGGTTATGTGCCGGACGATGAGAGCGTTGACGAGATCTGCCGAATAGCCCGGCTCCCAAACATTGAGATTGACGGGATTTTTACTCACTATGCCTGCGCGGATATGAAGGATAAGACCTTCATGGACAGGCAGACGGAAAAATTCTTTGACTTTGTCGGCAGAGTGGAGAGCTGCGGAATAAACATCCCGATAAAGCATATTTGCAACAGCGCGGCTATTATTGATAAGGACGACGGCTTCCTTGATATGGTCCGCAGCGGTATAGTTACCTACGGGCTGTACCCCTCCGACGAGGTGGATAAGAATAAATTAAAAATTCGGCCTGCGATGGAGCTGAAAAGCATTGTAATAAATGTCAAGACCATACAAAAGGGCGATACGGTGAGCTACGGCTGTACCTATGTTGCGGACGGGCCGAGAGTGATAGCCACTATACCCGTGGGCTACGCCGACGGGTATCCGCGGCTGATGTCGAACAAGGGGGACGTGCTTATCCACGGCAAGCGCGCCGCAATAGTCGGCAGGGTATGCATGGATCAGTTTATGGTCGACGTCACGGATATTCCCGGAGTTTCGATAGGCGACAAGGTCACTTTGATAGGTCGCGACGGGGACGAGTGCATCACCTGCGAGGAGATCGGCAGTATCTCCGGCAGATTCAATTATGAATTTCTCTGCTGCATAACGCGCAGGGTGCCGAGGGTATACATAAGAAACGGAAGAACCGAAAAGATAGTGGATTATTTAGAGTAAGGCTATGAAGGATTTTAAAACCAACGTTATGCGCGTGCTTGAAAAAGAGAATATCCCCTACACGGCGCACAGCTTCTTTAACGGCAAGGACACCCCGACCGACGGAGTGACTGCCGCCGGAATTCTGGGCAAGGACGCCGCCTCCGTCTACAAGACGCTGGTTACAAGGGGCGCGGGCAAAAGCTATTATGTCTTTGTCATTCCCGTTGCCGGGCATCTGGATCTGAAAAAGGCGGCAAGGGCAGTCGGTGAAAAATCCGTTGAGATGATAAAACAGAGCGAGCTGCTTCCGCTGACCGGTTACGTTCACGGCGGATGCAGCCCGATTGGAATGAAAAAGCAGTTTAAAACGACCTTCCATTCGGCTGTAACGGAATTGGAAACCGTGACTCTCAGTGCCGGGAAGGTCGGGTATCAGATAGAGGTCGCCCCTGAGGATATAATCAGGATAGTCGGGGGTCAGACGGCGGATATTGTTTTCTGACGCTATTTGCGCCTTTCGTAAGCGATTTTAATAAACTCTCCTGCGGCGGCTCCGACGAGTGCGCCCACAATTATATTGATAAAGACGTTCACGTCTGTGAATATCGAGATCACGGCGCCGACTATTGCGCCGAGCACAAGGAAGAGCGGTACAAATAGTTTTCTGTTCATTCCGAATAACTCCTTAATAAAGAGCTTTATCTGTTTGGTGATAAAGCTCTTGATTCTTTTGTCACCTCTGAAAACTCTCGTGCATTCAAAGGTTCCCTTATTTAGTAACTTTTTCTTTTTCTTTTTCGGTTTCTTCCGTTGTTACGGAGACCGGGCTATTTTTACCTTTGAGCTCCATGTGATGATAGGGGAAGATCTTCAGAATGATCCACGCCGCAGCCGCGCCGATAGAGTTCAGGACTATATCGCCCATGGTGTCCATTATCGGCCAGCGATCCTTGAAGACCGGGTCAAAGAGAGTCGCCTCCTTGGGAGTGCCCTTGGCAAGCTCATAGCACCAGTGCTGTGCGTCGCCCGGGGCGCCGCCGGTAACGGCTGCGCTTTTGCACATGACCTGATCCGCGGCAAATTCGAAAAGCTCCCAGCAGGTCGAAACGAAGAAGGAAAAGCCGACCGCGCCGAGGATAACTATCGGGAGGGAAACTTTGCACTTGTCCCTTTTTTGCAGGGCGGCGAACAACTCATACCCGAGGAATGTGCAGAGCGCGCCGCTGACAAGGTGCAGACCGGAATCAAGCCAGCGTGAGTCATAATAAAGGTTGAGGAACTTTCCGCAGAACGAAGCTCCGAAGATCATCACGACGGAAACATTCTGTATATACGACGGAAGGTGACGCAAAACGCTCTTTTCCGGGAACATCATAAATATTTCCCAGGCGAACATTGCGAGAAGGTTGCCGAAGACCTGCAGCGGATCTGAGAGCACAAACGGCTTTGCGGTAAGCCCTACTATCAGAGCGTAAATCATGGGCAGACGGAAGGCCCACCAGAGGCAAATCTCCCAGAGCTTGGCTCCGTTCTTTATACGATCAAAATATTCTTTCATTGCATACACCCTTGATTTTTAAAACATCTGTACCGCTTGCCGAGCATACAGCATAGCTAAGCGGTACTAAGATAGTATATATTTTTTAAAATTCGTTGTCAATAGTTTACGCGAGGTTAATAGAGACCAATTTTTGATAAAAACGAGCGCATATTATGTACGGCGTTGATAAGCTTTTCTCCGTAATAGGTGTCTATGCGTTTCACCATGATCTCTTCGACCGTTGTCTCCTGTGAGCTTGTTACCTCAAAGTGTGTATCATAATCCGATGAAGCCTTGTTTATCGAGAGGGTGTAACCGCCTTCGGGGAGGCTGAAGGAGTAGCTGCCGTCCTCATCGGTGACGGCTCTGTATACCGTGCCGTCGTCGGAGGTAAGCGTTATGCCGACCTTGCCGCTGTGGTTGAACGGCACTATTTTTCCGACCGCCGTTCCGTTGTTCTCCGACGCAGCGATAGCCGCTTCAACGGCGAGCTTTGCATCCACCATTCTCATGGTTCCGGTGGGCAGATGGGAGGCGGAGGAGCTGTCGGCGACCTCAATGGAGGTGTTGTCGCATACAAAATGCTTGACCTGTGCGCCAGTGAAGCTTTGATTGACGCTCCATACGAGCGACGCGATGCCGGTAACTACGGGCGCCGCCATGGATGTGCCGGACATATAGTCGCAATAGGTATCAAGACTCTCTTCGTACGGGATGGTGCTGTATATGGACTGGCCGGGGGCGCAGACGGAAACGTGTTCGCCGCCGTTTGAAAAGCTGCACTGCTCATATTTTCCGCCGCCGAGGTTTCTGCAGGCGGCTACCACAATTATCCTGTCCACGATATCTTCGGGAGTGACGCCATCGACCGTTTTCACGGCGTTCTCCTTAGTGACCGTGCAGAAGGTTCCGTTGTTGGTGGAATCCACCGCATAGAATTTATTCGCTCTTGTCGTAGTTCCGTTGCCGGCGGACTGACAGCAGATGAAATCGTAACCGCGCTCCAGAAGCTTTGCTATATAATACGAGGTGAGCCTGCCCTCTGCATCCTTGACAAACTGATAGCGGTCGGTCGTTCCGTTGGCTATATTACCCGAGCTGCCGAGTGAGAAGTTGACTACCTTTGCGCCTGCCTTGACCGCGTTGGCAAAGGCGGTAACTATCCTTATTTCCGAGTTCCAGCGCTGGCCGTCCTCCTTGTCGGGGAGCCAGTCCGCGCATATCAGATTGCAGTCCGGCACTATTCCGCTGATGCAGGTGTTGTTATTGTGCTCTGCGCCTATGATACCGGCGACGTGCGTTCCGTGATCTCCGGGCGCGTTGTGGAGCTCAAAGAATGTGTCCGGGAAGGAGACTACGTTCTTCAGGTCGGGATGATTTGCATCCACGCCGCTGTCAACGATACCTATGTTTATCTTGCTGAATTTATCCATGTAATTCCATGCTTCGTCCGTATGGGTCGCCGTTATCCACCAGTTGTTGTACGAGGGGTAGCGGTTTTCGGCTTCCTCATCCCAGCTTGCCCAGCCGTCCCAGGGATCCTCGGGGACATATTCCTCGCTCACGGGAGTGGCGATCGAACAGCTCGCAAATTCCACGTCCTCGTCTTCCATTATTTCGCCGCAGAGCTTTTCGATGCCGGCAAAATCAGTCTTTTCAATTTTGATCTCGACCTCGTTCATCCAGCTTGAAGAGCCGACCACCTCACCGTTGAGCCTGCCGGCTATACGCTCTACGTCGCTTTCGTCGGCGCTGTCCTCAAAAAAGACGGATACTACGTCGTTGATATAGGCGCTGCCGTCGTCAAGCACGGTGACGCTTTCAGCCTTCGGCTCATAAAAGACGTCGGCGCTGTCTATGTAGTCGCTGATATTTTCATCGGTGATATCCTTGACCTCGTCGCCGCTGTCTTCAACAGCAGGCTCCGCGGCTTTGGTGATTTCGGCTTTTTCAGCGGTAGTGCAGGGCTCGGCTGTCACTGTCGCGGCGGCAGCGGATCCTGCATCCGCTTCGGGTGCGGAGGCTCTGTTGAAGCTTGCCGGGAAGGCTATAACCGTCAGCGCGAGCGTGACGGAAATAACGGTATTTACAAATCTGAACCTTTTCATAATTATGCCTCTTTCTGCTTTTTCTAATATTATAGCATTTTCCTTAGCGGCAGTCAATTTAATTGAGTTACTATCATGATATTTTTTCAGCCGATAAGAAATAATGGGTGGATTTTTGTTGTTTTTTGTGTTATTATTTAATCAATCAATAAACAGACGGCGGACGCCGATATTTTTACGGAGGCTTTGAAAGAATATGAAAGTTAGAGATATTGTGGATATCCTTGATGGCAGTATCGTTTTCGGAGAGGATTATCTTGACAGGGACGTTTACCGCGCCTGCGGCAGCGACATGATGAGCGATGTGCTTGCCTTCGTAAAGGAGCAGGCGGTCCTGCTCACCGGTCTTGTCAATCCGCAGGTAGTCAGAACGGCGGAGATGATGGATATGAAATGTATAGTATTTGTCCGCGGCAAATCACCCGATATAGGCATGATAGACCTTGCCCAGGAGAGGGAGATCGTTCTGATAAAGACCGATCTGGAAATGTTCACCTCCTGCGGCCTGCTCTATGCACACGGTTTAAGAGGCGGAAGCGGAAAATAATTTTTACGAAAGGATGGCTTTTGCCTGATATATTCAAATGGAAGTAATTCAACTGCACTATGATGTGAACGCAAATGATTTCACCTGTGCCGGGGAGGCCTCCGGCAAGCTCAAGCGCGAGCTGAAAAGGCTCGGCTTTGAGCCGGACGTTGTCCGCAGAACGGCCATTGCCGTTTATGAGGCGGAGATAAACATGGTGATCCATGCCGATGGCGGAGCTATAGACGCCTCGATCTCGCCGGAGTGTATCACCGTTGTATTGAAGGACAGGGGGCCCGGTATCCCCGACGTAAGCCTCGCCATGCGCGAGGGCTACTCAACTGCGCCTGAAAACGTTCGCAATCTGGGCTTCGGCGCGGGAATGGGTCTGCCGAATATCAAAAAATATTCGGATAAGGTGGACATAGACACCGTTATCGGAGAGGGGACGACTATCACTCTGAGGATAAATACCGCCCCGGCTGAGAATTGATTTAGGAGGAAAATGATGGATACCGTTTTTCACTCGGTGAGCCTTGACAAGGAAAAATGCCTTGGGTGCATGAATTGTATCAAACGATGCCCCACTCAGGCAATACGTGTCCGTCACGGTAAAGCCACTATAATTTCCGAGCGCTGTATCGACTGCGGAGAATGTATACGTATTTGTCCGCACCACGCAAAATCGGCAAAGAGCGATCCGCTCGCGATCATAGAGGGCTATAAATATAAGATCGCGCTTCCGGCGCCTTCACTTTACGGCCAGTTCAACAATCTGACCGATGTGAACTATGTGCTCTCCGCTTTTATTGAGCTTGGCTTCGACTATGTTTTTGAGGTCGCGCGCGGGGCGGAAATGATTTCCGACGCCACAAGGAAGCTGCTTAAAAGCAACTCGCTTAAAAAGCCGGTCATATCGTCGGCGTGCCCGGCTGTCTGCAGACTGATCAGAGTCTCATACCCCGATCTGATAGACAATATACTCACGCTGAACACCCCTATGGACGAGTCCGCGCATCTCGCAAGGAAAGAGGCGGTCGAACGTACCGGCCTTGCGCCGGAGGATATCGGGATATTCTTTATCACTCCCTGCCCGGCAAAGATCACCTCGATCAAATCTCCGCTCGGTTTTTCAAAGTCCGAGGTCAACGGAGCTATAGCGATAAATGAGATCTATCCGCAGCTGCTCAATAAGATGGAACACCTGAATGAGCTGAAGACGCTTGAGCAGGCGGGAAAAATAGGGGTCGGATGGGCGTCGAGCGGCGGAGAAGCTGCAGGCTCGATGTGCGAAAGATATATAGCCGCCGACGGGATCGAGAATGTTATAAAGATACTTGAAGAGGTTGAGAATGAAAAGCTCAACAACATTGATTTTATAGAGCTGAATGCCTGCACGGGAGGCTGTGTCGGAGGATGTCTCCAGGTCTCGAATAACTTTGTGGCAAAGACGAGGCTCAAAACGCTCAGGAAGTATCTGCCGGTTTCGGTCAACCGTCTGGATACCGACGAGATCCCGGACGAAATGTGCTGGGACGAAAAGCTCGAGCCGCTGTCCGTGCTGAAGCTTGCGGACAATGTGACCGACGCTATGAAGCTGATGAATCAGGTCTCTGAAATGGTCAGAAATTTCCCGGGGCTCGACTGCGGCACCTGCGGAGCTCCGACCTGCCGCGCTCTTGCCGAGGATATCGTCAGGGGCTACGCGAGCATAGACCACTGCATTTTCAGGCTGAAGGACGAAATGAAATCGAACGATATGTCTCCGAGCGAGCTTGAAAAGATAATACCTGTTCCGTTCAGAGGTGAAATAGACGAGGAGAAGCTTAAATGGACGTAAGACAACTTGCTGAAAAACTTAATGCGGAGGTGCTCTGCGAGGGGGATATGAGCCGCGAGGTCACGGGCTGTTATATCGGCGACCTGTTAAGCTGGGTCATGTCGCGCGCGCAGGAGGGCGACGCGTGGCTCACCGTTATGGGCAACATAAACTCCATCGGCGTCGCCGTGCTTGCGGACGTCGCCTGCATTGTGCTCACGGAGGGCGCGGCGCTTGACGCGGACGCGCTTAACCGCGCCGTGCAGAACGGCGTGAATATCCTGCGCGTTGAGGACAATTCATACATTACGGCGATAGCCGTAGCCGGATCGATATAAATATGAAGTGCTTTTACGACTTTCATATCCATTCATGCCTGTCTCCCTGCGGCGACAGGAACATGACTCCGCACGATCTTGTGAATATGGCTAAGCTGCTCGGGCTGGACGTCATTGCCCTGACCGACCACAACACCTGCCTCAACTGTCCCGCCGCGGTAAAGGTTGGGCAGAGCGCAGATATTGCGGTCGTCCCCGGTATGGAGCTTTGCACCTGCGAGGAGGTTCATGTGATCTGTCTGTTCCCGGATATTGCAGCCTCCGGCGCTTTTTCGGAGCATATTCTTTCGACCCTGCCCAAGGTCGTAAACCGCCCGGATATTTTCGGTGAACAGCTTATAATGGATGAGCAGGACAATGTTATCTGCGAGCATGAGCTTCTGCTTGCAACGGCGAGCACGGTCAGCGTGTCGAACGTTGCGCGGCTTGTCCGTGAATTCGGCGGAGCCTGCTTCCCGGCGCATATCGACAGAACGTCATACAGTGTGATATCGAATCTCGGTATGCTCACGCCGGATATGGGTTTTACTGCGGTCGAGCTGACCGAAAATGCGGATATAGATGAGTGGAGGCAAAGGTATCCGATAATAAAGAACGCCGGGATCTTTATCGATTCCGACGCACATTATCTTGAAAATATGAAAGAGGCAAAGTATACAGTTGAGCTGCGCGAGCGCTCCGCCGCCGCAGTGGTCGAATATATCAATTCCCTGGAATTGATGAAGTAGAGCCCGAAACAAAACCTTATTTTTTAAAGGGACTCAAATATCTGCGTGCCCTTTTTCTTTATCCATAACGTAAGCAGAACCGAGGCGGCAAGCAGCAGGGCGATCACTATCGTGAAGTATACCCCGATACCGAAAAATCGATGAGTCAATAAG
>JAFSXA010000138.1 GCA_017450135.1 Clostridia bacterium
ATACTGCGAAAAATTCGACAAAGTCAGGCTCGATTCGCTCGAGGTCAGCGACGCTGAGATCGACGAGGCGTTTGCCGCAGTCGAGCCGGAGTTTATAGAAATACTGAAGGAGGCCGCCGCGAACATCCGCGACTTCCATTCACGTCAGGTGCGCAACAGTTTTATCATCAGCGAAAAGGACGGTATAGTCACCGGGCAGAAGGTTACGCCGATCGACAGCGTCGGTCTGTACGTTCCCGGAGGCACGGCGGCCTATCCCTCCACGGTGCTGATGGACAGCATACCCGCCAAGATCGCGGGCTGCCGTGAGATAGTCATGGTCACTCCTCCCGGAGCCGGAGGCAGGGTCGCCCCCGCCATACTGGCCGCCGCAAAAATCGCAGGCGTCGACAGGATATTCAAGGTCGGCGGCGCTCAGGCCGTAGCCGCTCTCGCGAACGGTACTCAGACCGTGCCGAAGGTCGACAAGATAGTCGGCCCCGGCAACGCCTTTGTCGCCGAGGCTAAAAAGCAGGTGTTCGGCAAGGTCTCCATCGACATGATAGCCGGTCCGAGCGAGATACTCGTTGTAGCCGACAAGACCAGCGACCCAAGATTTATAGCCGCCGATCTGCTCTCACAGGCGGAGCATGACAAAATGGCGAGCGCCGTCCTCGTCTGCGATGACATGGGGCTTGCAAAGCGCGTCGCCGAAGAGATCGAGACTCAGCTCCGCGAGCTTCCGCGCGAAGAGATAGCGAGAGCATCAATAGACAATAACGGCAAAATAATAGTTGCCGACGATATTTCAAAGGCGATCGATATTGCCAACGAAATAGCTCCCGAGCATTTGGAGCTGTGTGTGGACAATCCGTTCGATTATCTTGACAAGGTGCGCCACGCAGGCTCGATATTCATGGGCAAGTACTGCCCGGAGGCTCTCGGCGACTACTTCGCCGGGCCGAATCACACCTTGCCCACCAGCGGAACCGCCAAGTTTTCCAGCCCGCTATCGGTCGATGATTTTGTCAAGAAATCGCAGTTCACCTATTACACGCGAAACGCGTTCTCAGGCGCAGCGGAAAAGGTCGCAGTCTTTGCCGAAAAGGAAGGACTTACCGCTCATGCTAAAAGCGCGAGGATCAGATTTGAGGATGATATAAATGAGTAGATTTTTCAGCCCGAGATATTCGATGCTCGAGGCTTACACTCCCGGCGAACAGCCCAAGGATATGAAGTACGTCAAGCTAAACACAAACGAATCTCCCTACCCTCCCTCACCGCTTGTCACAGCCATGGTCGAGGCTGAGAGCAAAAGGCTCAACCTGTATTCCGACCCGGAGAGCAGAGAGCTCACCGCCGCCGTTGCTGAGCTTTACAACGTCGGCAGCGGCAACGTGCTGATGACGAACGGCTCCGATGAGGTTTTGAACTTTGCCTTCATGGCGTTTTGCGACGATGAAAAGGGCATGGCTTTTCCGGCTGTCAGCTACGGATTCTACCCTGTTTTTGCACAACTCAATAGGATACCCTTCCGGGAGATACCTCTCAGGGACGATTTTTCAATAGACGTTGACGACTACTGCGGCATAGGCATGAATATAGTCATCGCAAACCCGAACGCGCCGACCGGGCTTGCACTCGGCCTTGACGATATCGAAAAAATCGTCTCGTCAAACCGCGACAGCGTGGTCATAATCGACGAGGCCTACATTGATTTCGGCGCTCAGAGCGCGGTTGAGCTAACAAAAAAATACGACAATCTGTTGGTCACGCAGACCTTTTCAAAATCACGTTCGCTCGCAGGCGCAAGGCTCGGATTCGGCATAGGCTCTGAGGAACTGATAAACGACCTGAACACGATAAAATACTCCACCAATCCCTACAACATCAACCGTATGACCTCGGCGGCAGGCATAGCCGCAGTAAAGGACAACGGTTACTATATGGCAAACTGCAAAAAAATCGAAGCCACACGAGAATATATGTCTCAGGAGCTTAAAAAGATGGGCTTCGCAATGACCGACTCCAAGTCGAACTTCCTTTTCGCAAGGAGCGACAGGATCGGCGGAGAGCAGTATTATCTGACACTCAAAAGCATGGGCATACTTGTCCGCCATTTTTCAAAGCCGGAGATCGACGATTACGTCAGAATAACCGTCGGTACCCGCGAGCAGGCGGATATTCTGCTCAGCGCGACTGAAAAAATACTCGGGGTGAATTAAATGAGAACAAGCGAAATCAAACGCGAAACTGCGGAGACAAAAATCAAGCTTTCGCTGGACCTTGACGGCTCAGGCAAAAGCGATATCGACACGGGAGTCGGATTTCTTGACCATATGCTCACCCTATTCGCAAAGCACGGCAGGTTCGATCTGACCGTCAAATGCGACGGCGACACGGAGGTCGACGACCACCACTCGGTCGAGGATATCGGCATCTGCCTCGGCAGCGCTTTCAGCGAGGCTCTCGGCGACAGGAAAGGGATCGAGCGCTACGGCTTTTTCATTCTGCCGATGGACGAGGCTCTTATCCGCTGCTCAGTAGACATTTCCGGCAGGGCCATGCTCATTTACGACATGGAGATACCTACGGAAAAGGTCGGAACATTCGATACGGAGCTTGTCAAGGAATTTCTTCTCGCCTTTGTGCGCTGCTCCGGGATAACGATGCACGTCAGCCGCCTCGCCGGTGAAAACTCACATCATATTATCGAGGGCGCGTTCAAGTGCATTGCGCGGACGCTGAAAACCGCAGTCGCGATAGACGAAAAATACAAGGATGAGATTCCCTCCACCAAGGGCGTTTTATAAGTATCGGTGATTTTATGATAGCTATAATCAATTACGGAGTCGGAAATCTGTTTTCGCTCAAAAGCTCGCTGAATTTTATCGGCGCGGACGCCAGGGTCACGGACAGAGCCGAGGATCTGCGCGAAGCCGACAGAATAATCCTGCCCGGGGTGGGCGCGTTTTCCGACGCTATAGAAAAGCTCCGTGCAACAGGGCTTGACAGAGTGCTCATTGAAGAGGCTCACCGCGGCAAACCGCTGATGGGTATCTGCCTCGGGATGCAGATGCTCTTTGAAAAGAGCCTCGAATACGGCGAATATGAAGGGCTCGGCCTGCTTCAGGGCAAGGTGGTCGCCATGCAGGGAGTGATTCCGACCGGGCTGAAAATACCGCATATCGGCTGGAATGCGCTCAGGTTCACGCAGGAGGACTGTCCCCTCTTTAAATACGTCAATAACGGCGACTGCGTATACTTTGTCCATTCATATTACGCGACCGACTGCAGCCGGAGCACCGCCGCCGTCACCGAGTACGGCGCCGAGCTGACTGCCGCGTCCGCGTACAAAAACATATTCGGCTGCCAGTTCCACCCGGAAAAGAGCGGTGACGTGGGGCTGAATATTCTCAGAGCGTTCTGCGAAACGGAGGCTGTAAAATGAAGATTTTTCCTGCGATCGATCTCTACGCCGGCTCCGCGGTCAGGCTTTTTAAGGGCGATTATTCTCAGATGACGGTATACGACCGAGATCCGCTTAACACAGCGAAAAAATTTGAGGCGGCAGGCGCGGAATATCTGCACATGGTCGACCTCGAGGGAGCCAAGACCGGGCTGACCCCGAACATCGATACGGTCAAAAACATAATAAACAACACCTCCCTTTTCACCGAGCTCGGCGGAGGTATCCGCTCTATGGAAACCATCGAAAAATATATCTCGGCAGGCGTGAACAGGGTCATCCTCGGAACGGCGGCGATAACCGACAGCGGGCTTGTTGCCGAAGCCGTAAAGAATTACGGAGAAAGAATTGCCGTGGGCGTTGACATCAGGGACGGCTTTGTAGCCATAAAGGGTTGGACCGAGAGCTCCGACCGTCCCTTCTCGGAATTCTGCAAAACCATGCAGGACAGAGGAGTCAAAACGCTCATCTGCACGGATATCTCCAGGGACGGCGCAATGAGAGGCGCAAACCGCGAGCTCTACCGCGAACTCAGCGAGAACCTTTCGGTAAACATCATTGCATCCGGCGGAGTGTCCTCCATCGAGGACGTGAAAGCCCTGAGAGCCATGAACATCTACGGCGCGATAATCGGCAAGGCGTACTACACCGGCGCCATTGATCTCAGTGAAGCGATAGAGGTGGCAAAATGATAACTAAAAGGATCATCCCCTGCCTCGACGTTAAAGACGGCAGGGTCGTAAAGGGAGTTAACTTTCTCGGGCTCGCGGACGTATCCTCCCCGGTCAAGCTCGCGGAATACTATTCGAGCTGCGGGGCGGACGAGCTGGTTTTCTATGACATCACGGCGTCCGCCGAGGGCAGAAAGCTCTTTACGGATATTCTGACTCAGGTCGCAAGCCGTATATTCATTCCGCTGACCGTCGGCGGCGGCATTAACACCGTCGATGATTTTGACCGCGTGCTGAAATGCGGCGCGGACAAGGTCAGCGTGAACTCGGGAGCCATCAGGAATCCCTCTCTCGTGCGCGACGCGGCGCACAGGTACGGCGACCAGTGCGTTGTACTCTCAGCCGACGTCAAGCGGGTCGACGGGGAATTCCGCGTCTTTGCCAAGGGCGGCAGAGAGGATACCGGCATGGAGGCTATATCCTGGATCAAACGGTGCGTCTCCATGGGCGCAGGCGAAATAGTGGTCAACAGTATCGACACCGACGGGGTAAAAAAAGGCTTCGACCTTGAAATGCTGGACGCTGTCTGCTCGGCGGTCAACGTGCCCGTAATAGCCTCCGGCGGAGCGGGCGGCATTGATGATTTTGTAAAGCTGTTCAAGGCTCTGCCCGGGGTCGACGCAGGGCTGGCGGCTTCAATATTCCACTTCGGCGAGGTTAAGATCAAGGATCTTAAGCAGACGCTCAGGGACAACGATATTATAGTGAGGTTATGAAAATGGATCTTGATAGTCTTAGATTTGATGAAAAAGGGCTGATACCTGCCGTCGTGGTCGACGCGCACAGTAAAAAGGTGCTGACCGTGGCGTATATGAACCGCGAGAGCCTTGAGATCAGCATCAGGGAGAGGCGCACCTGCTTTTGGTCGCGCTCACGCCGCGAGCTCTGGCGCAAGGGCGAAACAAGCGGCAACGTTCAGCACATTGTCAGCATCACCGCCGATTGCGACCGGGACGCTCTGACCGTCCTTGTTGAAAAGGACGGGCCTGCCTGCCATACGGGCGAGGATTCCTGCTTTTTCAATACGGTATGGGAAAACGACGAGCTGCATGAATTCTCTCTTGACGGGCTTATGGAGCTTATAAGCGGCAGAAAAACAGAAAAAAAGGAGGGCTCCTACACGACGTATCTGTTTGAGAAAGGGCTTGACAAGATACTCAAAAAAGTCGGAGAGGAGTCCACAGAGGTCATAGTCGCCGCCAAGAACAACGATAACGGCGAAACGATATATGAGATAGCGGATCTGACCTATCATGTGATGGTGCTTATGATAGAGATGGGCATTTCGCTTGAAGATATACGCAGGGAGCTTGCCTCGCGCCATGTGATCGATAAAAAAACCAAGCAGGAGACAAGCACCGCGGCAAAATAAAGGTAGAGCTACGTGAAATAGGGCGTGCAGCTCAGGGAAAATACCAAGCTGCACGCCCTATCATTTATGCATTTTTTACTTATTGAATGCCTTTGCAAAAAGCGAGGGAATAAGAAAAATCGCTTTCATAAGGTAAGTCAAAAGTGCGGTTGAAAGAATATCGGTATAGTAGTAGTTGAAGTGCTTGTCGCAAACGTCGCTGTAGTAGATAAGGTGAGTATCAACCTTCCTGAGATCGTTTTCATCAAGGTCAATCAGCCTTATGGTTCTCTTATCGCCCTTGCCGTATGCGTTGAAGCCTGTGCCGCTGTTGTAGCCCAGATATACGCCTTCAGCCGTGGTGCCGCCAAACGAGTTGACGTGGTCATGCGCGAAGAAAGCGGAAACGGCCTTGATATCTACCATAGCCTGATATTCGCCCGTGCTGACAGCCTCAGAGCAGGGAGCCTCGCCGAGCACGCCGGTGATGTCGGGATATTCAGCTTTGTTGAGCTTATACCACTTTTTGCTGTTTGAATCG
>JAFSXA010000139.1 GCA_017450135.1 Clostridia bacterium
CTTATCGGAACCGGCGAGCGGATAAAGTCCGAGGGCGGAAAAAACATACCACGCGCTGAGCGTGCCGCCGTCGTCATTGCCGTCAAGCCCGTTCGGGTCGGTGCTGAAGCGGTTGCTCAGAGTCCAGCGCACCCATTTCTGCGTCAGATCGGGTCTGCCGGCGTTCGCAAACAGATACGGCGTGTGGATATCATGCTGATTGCCCACCCAGTAGCCCGAGCCGGGGACAAAATACGCGCGCTCCGGAGCGGCGTCCTCCATGAACCTTTCAAGCTCGCTTACGAAGTATTCCTTCGAGCCGAAAAGCTCTATCATGCCGTCGATATCCTGCATGACGTTCCATCTCCACTGGCGCGGACTTCCCTCGCAGTAACCGGACGCAAGGTGCGTACCGAGCATATCGTCATAGAACTCCGTGTAACGCTTGACAAGCGGCTGCCACGAGCCGTCGGAATTGCGTGCGCGGAAATACTTTGTTTTGCTGTCCCAAACGTTCTTGTAATTTTCCGCGCTCCTGCCGAATTTTTCAACAAGGTCGGCTCTGCCGAGCCCGCGCGCTATAGTCTGAGCGCAGGCGTCCTCCCACGAATACTCCAGAGTTCTGCTTACGGAATAGCCGCGCGATATCTTATGCACGATGTCGTCGGGCACATAGCCGTAACGGTTGTATAGATCGGCATATTCGCGATCCTCCCTGTTGCCGAGAGTATCGGCGGATCTGACCATATAATCCAGCGCCGTATTGTAATCCACGCCCGTAAAGCCTTTAAGATAACTCTCCGAAAACAGGATGTTCGCCGGGTTGCCGAACATCGAGCCGGTGTAGCCGCAGCCCATCGGCCAGCGCGGCAGAACACCGCCCTGCTTCGCCATGCAGATAAGGCTCTGCAGGCTGTCATACTGTATCTCAGGCGCGATAAGCGAATACAGAGCGTAGACGTCCCTCACGGTATCCCACAGAGACATATCCGAGCGGTAGGTGAAGCCCTCGGCGGTGTGGGTCTTCTTGTCAAAGCCGGGATATTCACCGTTGACATCGGTATAATCCGTCGGCATTATCATTGTGTGATACAGGGAGGTGTAGAATATTTCCCTGGTATTGTCGTCCGCGTCGATACTGATTCGCGAGAGTCTCTCCTCCCACTTTGCGCCTGTGGCGGCGCGTACCTCGTCAAACGACATTCCGTCCGCCTCTGCACGAAGGTTTTCCTCGGCGTTTTCGGTGCTGACAAAGCTTATGCCCGCCCTGAGCGTGACCTGTTCGCCCTTGAGATCTCCGAAGTTCAGAAGCACTCCGGCTCCGGGGCCGGCAGCCGAAGGCCGAGTCGAGGAATCCGAGTCGTCGGTATGGGTTATGTATGATTTCAGCGGACGGTCAAATTCGGCATAATAATAGACGTTGAGGCCGCCCGATCTGCCGGAGAAGCCGCCGTGCACCAGCGCACTGCCGCGGACCGTCCCGTTCCGGGGATCAACGGTTATGCTCGTATCCGTCGTACTGCCGCCCGAGAGAACGGACGACGCGTCGATATACAGCTCGGCGTCCTTTTTTGTATGGAAGGTGTAACGCTGGTATCCGGTGTGATCCGTCGCCGTCATCTCCGCAAGAGCCCCGGCTCCCGGGAGGTATACCGCATAATAGCCCGGCGCGGCAGTCTCCTGCTGATGAGAGTATTCCAGCGCACGGATATCCGTCACCTTATGTCTGCCGGCGGACGGAGTTACACGAAAAACACCGTAATCACGTATACCTGTGCCGGAGAGCCTGCCGTAGCTGAATCCGATAATATGGCGGTGCTCGTAATAATAGCCGGAGGTGTTCGTGGAAAACAGATACAGTCCGCCCACTGCACAGGTATCGGGGCCAAGGCGCACACAGCCGAAGGGCTCCGTCGCCGCAGGGCTGAGCATGGCGCAGGTCCACGGCAAACCGCCCGCGCCGATAAACATATTCCCTTGGCTGCCGTATTCACCGGCCCCGGCGTCGGGAAG
>JAFSXA010000140.1 GCA_017450135.1 Clostridia bacterium
CCGAGTATCTCAAAGCCCTTGATGTGCTGGTCGATCGGGCGGACGCCGAAATTGCAGCCGCCGGGCATCGCGACCTTGGCGCGGCCGAAACGCGCAAGCAGAGCGCCGATAATATAATAGGACGCTCTGAGATGCTTGGTCATATCGTGGGTGACCACATAGGAATTAATGGTGCTTGAATCTATTTCATAGGTGTTTGAATCGATCTTTTTAACCCTTGCGCCGAGCTGGCTGAGTATCTTTATCATCATGTCAACGTCGCTGATCTCGGGTATATTTTCAACTCTGCAGACATCCTGCGCGAGTATAATTGCAGGTAAGATGGCGACCGCCGCGTTTTTGGCTCCGCTGATGGTAACTTCGCCCTTCAGAGGTTTGCCGCCGTTGATATATATTTTATCCATCCGTACACTCCCTCTTGATCCTCATATATAGATTATAGTCATAAACCGGGATAATATCAGAAATAAGTAAATCACAATATAAAAGATAAGCCGATTCATAGAATTTCATAAAAATCTTGAAAGACCGACTTAACTTTAGAAATTATAACATTATTTTCCTGAAAGTGCAATAGATTTTTTTGTCGGCTCCGAATTATTATTATCACCGTTTTTACACTATATATAGGGGGTTACAGATTGGAAATGCTTACATATAGTGAATAAAACGATTTGTTGCCCGAACGCCTCTGAAAATTCAGCATATTGTACAAAAAACATTAAAATTTTTTATCAGCCACAATATGTTGAACGCCGCGGAGAATAATCAAAGCCCCTTTTCCCGGAGGCGTATCGGCAAGTATTGATTTAACCGGCGGTTCGTCGTATAATTGAGCTGTAATAAACCGCATGGAGGTCAGATAATGGAACTTTCTTTTTTTGACGGCGTTAAGCAGTGGGGACTTGAGTCTTTCCCCGGCAAGGTAATGGACGCTCTGCCGCACATCATCGGCTTTATTGTAATAATCGCAGCGGGCTTCTGGATATCCGGGCTCATAGGCAAGCTGCTGCTGAAGATTATGGAAAAGCGAGGAGTGGACTATTCCATACACAGGTTTCTTTACCGTTCGGTCGTCATCCTGCTTAGGATAGTCGTGTCGGTCATCGCCCTCGAACAGATCGGAGTGAACGTGAACTCCTTTGTGACAGCCATAGGCGCCGCAGGTATAACAGCCGGTATCGGCCTGCAGAACAGCATCAGCCAGTTTGCCGGAGGCATACAGATACTCTTCAACAAGCCGTTCAAGGCGGGCGATTTTGTGGAAATAGCCGGTCTGCAGGGTACGGTCAAGGAGATCAGGTTCATGTTCACCACTCTTGTCACCCTCGACAACAAGGAGGTGGTCGTTCCCAATCAGATCATCACAACCAACACCCTTGTCAACTTCACCGCGCATGACATGATACGCCTGAATCTGAAATACACCATAAGCTACCGGGACGATATCGCCAAGGCAAAGCAGGTTCTCGCCGGGGTCGTTGCAGAGGTTGAATATATCCTTGACAAGCCGGAGCCGGTAATAGCCGTTGTTGAGCACGCTGGGAGCGGCGTCGTGCTGACCGTGCTTGCCTATACCGGGAGCGGCAACTACTGGAATGCCTTCTACGCGATGCAGGAAAAGGTAAAGCTGGCCTTCGACGAAAACGATATCACCATCCCCTACAACACAACCGACGTGCACATAGTCGGCGACGATAAAGAATAAGTGTTTTTCCGAACAAAAAAATACAAACTCTTTTGTTAAATCTTAACAAATTAAGCTTCCGATCCGCTCTTATATTTTTCGACGAATCGGAAGCTTTTCTCTTTAAAAACCACAAAGAATATAGTACAATATAGACGAGCCCTTGAAAAAATTTAAAAGCGGAGGAATGAACATGAAAAATGAGCCTAATTTCAACACTATCCCGGTCGGCCAGCTTGGGATAATAGCCCTCCCCGGCTGTGAAGAAATGGCAAAAAAGATCGACAATTACCTCATCAAATGGAGATTCGACCGCAACAGCGAGCACAAGAGCACGCTTGCGTTCGCCGGTTATGAAAAGTCCACCTATATCGTCGACATCTGCTTCCCCCGCTTCGGAACAGGCGAATGTAAGGCGGCCTTGAAGCAGACCGTCAGAGGCTACGATATCTTCATCATCTGCGACCCGTTCAACTACGGCGTCACCTATAAGATGTACGGCGAAGATGTTCCGATGAGCCCAGACGCTCATTTTGCCAACATCAAGCGCGCCATAAGCGCAATTGCCGGCAAGGCCAAAAGGATCTCCGTCATAATGCCCATGCTCTACGAGGGCAGGCAGCACAGGCGCTCCAGCCGCGAGTCCCTTGACTGCGCGATGATGCTCCAGGATCTCAGCAACATGGGCGTTGAGAACATCATCACCTTCGACGCGCACGACGCGAGAGTCATGAACGCCATTCCTCTGTGCGGTTTTGAGAGCATCTCGCCCTCCTACCAGATGATAAAGGCTCTTGTTAAAAACGTTGACGATCTGAAGCTGGACAAGGACAGCCTGATGATAATATCCCCCGATGAGGGCGGAATGTCCAGATGCATCTACTATTCCACCGTCCTCGGCGTAGAGCTCGGAATGTTCTACAAGCGCCGTGACTTTTCGGTGGTCGTTAACGGCCGCAACCCGATAGTTGCCCACGAATTCCTCGGCGACAACGTTGCCGGCAAGGACGTTATCATAGTTGACGACATGATCTCCTCCGGCGAATCCATGATAGAGGTCGCCTCGAAGCTCAAGGAGCTCAAGGCAAGAAGGATATACGTTTTCGCCACCTTCGGCCTCTTCTGCAACGGTCTCGAAAGCTTTGACAAGGCATATGAGGACGGCCTTTTTTACAGGATATTCACAACGAACTGCATCTACTGCACGCCGGAGCTTCTCAGCAGAGAGTGGTACACGCAGGTCGACCTCTCCAAATACATATCCTATATTGTCGACACCCTCAATCACGACACCTCGATAAGCGGTCTGCTCAACCCCGCAGAGAAAATCGATAACCTGCTTATGAAGCACGGATTCAAGAGTTAAATATCTAAAAAATACAGGACGCGGAATCAAATCTGCGTCCTGTTTTTATTTATCGGGTTATGATTATTTTACCATACCGGCGATCTCTTCCGCGAAATTGTCGCTTCTCTTCTCGAGGCCCTCGCCCTTGGCAAAACGGGTGAAGCCGGTGATTTTGGCGGTACCGCCCAGCGATTTTGCTACGCTGTCAACATAACCGGCTACGTTGAGCTTGTTGTCCTTGACGAACTCCTGCTCAACAAGGCAGTTTTCCTTATAATACTTTTTGATCTTTCCGGCGATTATGCCCTCAAGAACCTTGTCGGGCTTGCCCGCCATCTTGGGATCCTCTTTCATCTGAGCCTTGAGGATCTCCTTTTCATGCTCGATGACCTCGGCAGGTACCGAAGCCTCATTGAGATATGAGGGATTCATGGCAGCGATCTGCATGGCAACGTCCTTGCCCATTACCTTGAACTCGTCCTTATCGGCGAGGTCTGTGTCAAAGTTTACAAGTACG
>JAFSXA010000141.1 GCA_017450135.1 Clostridia bacterium
CCGAGGTCGTCATACTCCCCGTCGACAGGGTGGCATACGCCGAAAACGAAGCCGCCCGTTTTTTCCATGAGCGCCCTGACGTCCTTTGCAGCCGGCATATAGAATACGGCGCCGAGCTGGGAGAAAAAAAGCGTTATCGCAAGGACGACGCTTTCAAACATCGAAACGATCCTGTTGAACATATTATCACCCTTAATCGAAAACTAACATAATCTTAAGGCAAAAATGGTGCGCCTGACAGGACTTGAACCTGCACCCCGAAGGATTGGCTCCTAAAACCAACGTGTCTGCCTATTCCACCACAGGCGCATTTTAAATCATTATATCATATTCTCAGCCGAAGGTCAAATATTATCGCGGCAAATTAAGGCAGTTGAGTATCCGCCAAGTAATAAAGGCGTGCAGCTTTGGGATTTTCCCTGAGCTGCACGCCCTTTAGTCTTTATACAGTCTTATTTGTCGCCTCTGCGGTCATGTCTGCCGCCGCGGCCGCCTCTGCGGTCACGTCCGCCGGAACGTCTCGGAGCGTCGGAGATCTCATTCTCGGGAGTGAGACCCTCGACCTCTATGAGAGCCTCGCGGCGGGAGAGGTTGATCCTGCCCTGATCGTCTATCTCGCGAACCTTGACGATAACCTCGTCGCCCACGTTGACTACGTCGGTGACCTTGTCAACCCTCTTGACGTCAAGGTGGCTGATGTGAACCAGACCCTCCTTGCCGGGGGCGATCTCAACAAATGCGCCGAAGTCCATCAATCTTGTGACTACGCCCTTGTAGATCGCGCCGATCTCCGGATCGTTCGCAATTGTCTCTATCATGAATATCGCGCGCTTTGCGTTCTCGATATCCTGCGAGCAGACGAATACGCTTCCGTCCTCCTCGACGTCTATCTTGCAGTCGCACTCGGCGCATATCTTCTGGATGACCTTGCCCTGCTTGCCTATAACGTCGGCGATCTTGTCGACCGGGACCTTGGTGGAGAGCATCTTGGGCGCGTACTTGGAGAGCTCCTTCCTCGGCTCTGAAATGACCGGGAGCATGATCTCGTCAAGTATATAGCAACGCGCCTTGTACGTCTTGTCAAGCGCCTCCTTGATGATGGCGGGAGTAAGGCCGTGGATCTTGAGATCCATCTGTATAGCCGTGATACCCTTCTTGGTGCCGGCGACCTTGAAATCCATATCTCCGAAGAAATCCTCAAGGCCCTGAATGTCGACCATGGTCATGAAACGGTCGCCCTCGGTGATAAGTCCGCAGGATATACCGGCGACCGGTGCCTTTATCGGCACGCCTGCCGCCATAAGAGAGAGCGTCGAGCCGCATACAGAGCCCTGTGAGGTCGAGCCGTTGGAGGAAAGAACCTCGGAAACGGTGCGGATGCAATAGGGGAACTCCTCAACCGACGGGATCACGGGAAGCAGCGCTTTTTCAGCAAGCGCGCCGTGGCCGATCTCGCGGCGGCCGGGGCCTCTGCTCGGTCTGGTCTCGCCGACCGAATACGACGGGAAATTATAGTGGTGGATGTATCTCTTTGTCTCCTCATTGTCAATACCGTCAAGTATCTGGGCGTCCTTCATGGAGCCGAGGGTAGTGACGGTGAGAACCTGAGTCTGACCTCTTGTGAACATACCCGAGCCGTGAACTCTGCTGAGAATATCTATCTCGGCGTTCAGCGGGCGTATTTCATCTATCTCTCTGCCGTCCACGCGCTTGCCCTCGTCGAGCAGCCAGCGGCGGACAATGTATTTCTGAAGCTTGTACATACAGTCGTCAAGCTTCGCGATCTCCTCGGGATATACCTCGTCGAACTTCTCATGGACAGCCTCGTAGATCGGCTTGAGAGCCTCGTCGCGGACACGCTTGTCGTCGGTATCAAGGGC
>JAFSXA010000142.1 GCA_017450135.1 Clostridia bacterium
CCGAAGCTTCGCCCGGACAGAGCCGTAGTTGCCTGCCAGGGGGTCGAGGGCGCGTACTCTCAGCACGCCGCAGATAAAATGTTCAAATATCCGAGCATAATGTATTTCAGCGGTTTTGAGGATGTTTTCAAGGCGGTTGACAGCGGACTCTGCCGCTACGGAGTACTGCCGCTTGAAAACAGCTCGGCAGGCTCGGTCAATCAGGTCTACGATCTGATGAGCAGATATAAGTTCTATATCACTCACAGCATGAAGCTCTTCATCGAGCACACCCTGCTTGCGCCGGACGGCACGGGGCTCAATTCCGTCAAAGAGATCTATTCGCATGAGCAGGCGATAAATCAGTGCTCCGATTTTATCAAGAAGATGGGAGTCAAGGTGAACGTCTGCAGGAATACCGCAGAGTCGGCGAAGCTGGTCGCGGAGTCAGGCAGAAAGGATATCGCCGCTATCGGTTCGGCGGACTGTGCCGAGCTGTACGGGCTTCAGGTCATATCCTCCAATGTGCAGAACACGGGCAACAATTATACTCGTTTCATCTGCATTTCCAAGGAGCCGGAGATATATCCCGGCGCAAAAAAGACGAGCATCATGATGACCCTTGCTCATAAGCCCGGCTCGCTATACAATATAATAGCGCGTTTTGCGGCACTCGGCCTGAATATGACGAAGCTGGAAAGCCGCCCGATAGCCGGAAGCAACTTTGAATTCATGTTCTATTTCGATATTGAGGAATCCGTCTATTCTCCTGAGCTTAAAGCATTGATAGCCGAGCTTGAGAATGACGGAGAGGAATTCGTTTACCTCGGAAGCTACACAGAGGAATAAGGGGCGATCGATATGTACGGCTTGCTCGGAAGAAAGCTCGGCCACAGTCTTTCTCCGCAGATACACAGCCTTTTGGGCGGCTACAGCTACAAGCTTTTCTGCCGCGAACCTGAGGAGCTTGACGGCTTTTTCGCGGACAGCACAATAGAGGGCTTCAACGTGACCATACCTTACAAGGTTACTGCGATGAAATATTGCGCCGACGTGACCGGAACGGCAAAAAAAACAGGCTGTGTAAATACGGTCGTCAGGCGATCCGACGGCTCTCTTTTCGGCGACAACACAGACTATTACGGCTTCTGCCGCATGGCGGAAAAATACGGCGCGGATTTTGAGAATAAAAAGGTGCTGGTGCTCGGCAGCGGCGGAGCCTCCGGCACAGTAAGAACGGTTGCCGCCGACAGGGGCGCGGCAGAGATCGTTACGGTCAGCAGACGCGGCGAGAATAATTATGAAAATATCAGCAGGCATTTTGACGCCGATATCATCGTTAACGCGACTCCTTTTGGAATGTATCCCGACAACGGGGGCAGGCTCATAGATTTGCAGAGCTTCAAAAGCTGCGGCTGTGTGCTCGACCTCATCTACAACCCGTGCCGCACGGGACTTATCATGGACGCCGAAAGACTCGGAATACCCTGCGGCAACGGACTGTTCATGCTTGTCGCTCAGGCTCTGCGTTCAGCCGAAAGATTCTTGGACAAAAAGCTTGACGACAGCTTGACGGAAACCGTGTATAAAAAAATCCTCTGTGCGCAAAAAAACATAGTGCTCATAGGTATGCCCGGGTGCGGAAAATCCACTGTCGGCGCAGGGCTTGCGGAGCTGACAGGCAGGCCCTTCATTGATACTGACGCGGAGATCGTCAAAAAAGAGGGCAGACCGATACCGGAGATTTTTTCCGCAGAGGGCGAGGAGTATTTCCGCAGCGCAGAGTCCGCCGCGGTCGCCGAAGCCGGAAAGAAAACAGGCGTGATAATCTCGACCGGCGGCGGCGCCGTCATGCGTGAGGAGAACCGCGAGGCGCTGAGCCAGAACGGAACGGTGATATATCTTAAACGGGACGTCGCGTCGCTCGCCAGGGACGGCAGACCGCTCTCATTGGACGGCGACGCAGTGGAGAAGCTTTATTCGCAGCGAAAAAAGATATACGAGACGTTCGCTTCATTTTCGATCGAGGTCGACAATGACATTGACGCAACAGTCAGAGAGGTGATGAAATGCATATCCTTGTAATAAACGGGCCGAATATCAATATGCTCGGTGTAAGGGAGCCTGATGTCTACGGCAGAGGCACCTATGACGAGCTGTGCGGAATGATAAAAAAACACGCCGAAAAAAACGGCGTGAGCGTGGAGCTTTTTCAATCGAATCACGAGGGCGATATCGTCGACAGAATACAGGAGGCTTATAAAAAATGCGACGGAATAATTATCAATCCCGCCGCCTATACGCACACGAGCGTTGCCGTTCTCGACGCGCTCAAGGCCGTCGGCACACCTACGTGCGAGGTGCACATTTCCGACGTGAACGAGAGAGAAGAATTCAGGCGTTTTTCATACGTGAGTCTCTATGCCGAAAAAACGATAATCGGTCACGGATTTGAAGGCTACCTTGAAGCTCTCGAATATCTTGTAAAGAAATACGGCTGAAAAAAGCAGAAAAAAAGCGGACTGTTCCGGCACGGTTACCGGAGCAGTCCGCATTGCTTTTGCAGGGTCAGACGTTGAAAAGGAAGTGTACAACGTCGCCGTCCTTCATAACGTATTCCTTGCCCTCCGAGCGGATCAGACCCTTTTCCCTCGCCGCGGCAAGAGAACCGCATTTCATAAGATCCTCAAAGGTTATGACCTCGGCGCGTATAAAGCCTTTTTCAAAATCGGAGTGGATCTTTCCTGCGGCCTGCGGAGCCTTGGTGCCCTTCTTTATTGTCCACGCGCGCACCTCGGGCGTGCCCGCCGTCAGGTAGGATATCAGGCCCAGCAGATCGTAGCTGCGCTGTATAAGCAGATCAAGACCGCCCTTGTCTATCCCGAGATCGGAGAGGAACATCTCTTTTTCCTCCTTGTCAAGGCCGGCGATCTCCGCCTCCATTTCCGCACAGATCGGCAGCACCTGAGAGCCCTCCGCCGCCGCAATTTCCTTGACTGCGCCGTATCTTTCGTTATCATTGATGTTGCCGGTGAAATCATCCTCGCTCATGTTGCAGGCGTAGATGACCGGCTTGCTTGTCAGAAGAGCAATATCTTTCAGTATATTGTCGCCGTCGTCGTCGCGCTCAACGCTTCTTGCCGGCTTTCCGTTTTCAAGATGCTCTTTGAGCGCCTTGAGAAATTCCGCTTCCTTCGCGAGAGATTTGTCGCCCTTCATGGCCTTGGCGACTCTGTCGATCCTGCGTTCCACCATTTCAATATCCGAAAAGATGAGCTCAAGATTTATTGTCTCTATATCGCGTGCCGGATCAACGCTTCCTTCAACGTGGATAATGTCGTCGTTTTCAAAGCAGCGCACAACGTGGATTATCGCATCGACCTCACGGATGTGGGAAAGGAATTTGTTGCCGAGTCCCTCTCCCTTTGAGGCGCCCTTGACAAGACCGGCGATGTCGACGAATTCGATCGTTGCCGGAGTTATTTTTACCGGATGGTACATCTCGACAAGAGCGTCTATTCTTTCGTCCGGCACCGCGACTACACCGACGTTCGGCTCAATGGTGCAGAACGGATAATTTGCAGACTGGGCTCCCGCGTTTGTGATAGCGTTAAAAAGCGTGCTTTTGCCGACGTTCGGCAAACCTACGATTCCTAATTTCATAATACGTCCCGTTAGCCGTTCCCGCGTTTTAATATCGGAACACGGCTTCCTTTCCTAATATGTATACATTATAAACTTATTATAAAAAAATTTCAATGTTAATCGTAAAAATCACGAAAACATTTATGGCTTTTGTATTTGTTGAGTCGGGAAAAATTAACTATTGAATTTACAATTGAATGATAATATAATTTTAATGAAAGGGGTCAATGCGGAGGTGTTGCGATTTGGTTAAATTCGGCGTGATAGGAACCGGCTGGATAGCCGAGGAATTCGTCAAGGGCTCACAGCTGGTCGACGGGCTTCAATTCTCTGCCGTTTATTCCAGAACATATGAGAAGGGCAGGGCCTTTGCGGAAAAGTTCGCGGATGTTCCG
>JAFSXA010000143.1 GCA_017450135.1 Clostridia bacterium
CGTCCACCATGAGAGCGACAGCTTTGAGAATACTGTCGAGGCTCTCGAGCGTATCCGCGCACGCACAGCGAGACCGTTCATAGCCATTAATCCCGACACCCCGATCGAGGCTCTGGACGGCTACATTGAGCACATAGACGGAGTTCTGCTGATGACCGTATTCCCGGGCTTTGCCGGGCAGAAGATGGTCCCCGGCTCGCTCGAGAGAATAAGGCAGGTCAGAGACCGTCTCGATTCCGTCGGTAAAGAAAAAATCAATATCGAGGTCGACGGAAATGTGAATTATGAAAAAGCCCCGCTCATGCGGAAGCACGGTGCGGACATCTTCGTTGTCGGCACTTCAAGCGTGCTCGGCCCGGGAGATATTTCCGCAAACACCCAAAAGATGAGAGATATTCTAAGTGAGGCATCAAAATGAAAGTAATAGTTTTCGGTTCATTCAATATAGACAAGGTCTACTCTCTGCCGCATCTTCCGCAGAGGGGTGAGACTCTCTACTGCGATAATTATGAGATACACGTCGGCGGAAAGGGACTGAATCAGGCTCTTGCGTTCCAAAAGGCCGGGGCGCAGGTCGTAGCCGCAGGCAAGGTCGGCGCAGACGGCGACTACCTGACGGACTGGCTGTCTGCCAACGGCGTAGACGTATCCTCGGTCGGCCGCAGCGACGGATACACCGGGCATACGATAATCGAGGTCGACCCGGACGGGCAGAATCAGATGATACTTTTCGGCGGCGCAAACAGGGAGATAACTCCCGATTACTGCGACGAGATAATCGAAAAAAACCGCGACGCCGATCTCATCATGACCCAGTACGAAACCTCTTGTGTGGAATATATGCTTGAGGCCGCGCACAGGGCCGGGATACGCACCGCCGTCAACCCTTCGCCCTATGTTGACAAGGTCAGGGAGCTTCCGTACGACAAGATAGAGTATATTATTGCCAACGAGTTTGAGGGCGCGAGCATAACCGGCAAAACCGAAGCCCCGGATATCGTCCGCGCTCTGCAGGAGCTCTGCGGCGGCAAGGTGATACTGACTCTCGGCGGCAAGGGCAGTGTCTACAGCGACGGCGATACAACGGTAAGCGTGCCGGCGTTCAATGTGAACGCGGTGGATACCACCGGCGCAGGCGACACCTTTACGGGCTACTGCCTCTACGGTCTGCTAAACGGCGATCCGCCGCAGACCGCCCTGAGGACGGCAAGCGCGGCGTCGGCTCTTGAGATATCCAAGCCGGGCGCGGCGGAAACCATCCCGTCGGCGGAGGAGGTCAGGGCTTTTCTGAAAAAGCTCTCATGACCTCAGAAACAATTACATTAATGTTCAGGAAGTGCAAGACTGAGACCAAGCAGTATTTATATCAGAACAAGGAGAAAAACGGAGTATGGAAGAACAGAAAAACAATGCCCCGATCATTCAAAGCTCACTTCGCCATGTGATACTGCGTATGCCGGAGTGCGCCCACAAGGCCAGCGGTATTGTAATAAACGGCAGGCGCATCAAGACGCTTGTCTTTACAACGGATCTGGCGATAATACGCAACTGCGACGCGGATGCGGTTTTTGCCGTATATCCCTTTACGCCCCAGCAGGCGATCAGCGAAGCCATAATCAAGGGAGCGTACGTCCCAGTGTTTGTCGGCGTGGGCGGCGGAACTACCAAGGGTCTGCGGACTGTCGGACTTGCCAAGGACGCCGAGAGCCAGGGGGCTATGGGCGTTGTGCTCAACGCGCCCGTATCCGACCTGAATCTGGGTGCGGTGGCGCTGAGCGTTGATATACCGGTAATAATCACTATCACCAATAATAAAACGGATATCGCCAAAAGGATAAATGCGGGCGCGTCTATCCTGAATGTAGCGGGCGGAGCGAATACGCCGGAGCTTGTCAGGAACATACGCGCCAATTTCCGGGACATACCGATAATCGCGTCCGGCGGTTCCACCGATGATTCCGTCAGGGAAACAATTGACGCGGGTGCGAACGCCGTGACTATCACGCCGCCGTCAACAAAGGAGCTTTTCCGCGAGATGATGAAAAAATACCGCGAGGAATAACGGCGTTTATACTTGTTTTATTCGGGAAAGTGTGGTAATATATTTTCCTAAAATAATATGTAAGGGTTTTGGTTATGAGTAATGTTTTTGAAAAAGCGATCGCTTTCGCAATGAAAGCACATGAGGGCCAAAGACGAAAGGGCGGGGGGATATATATCCTCCATCCGCTCGAGGACGCGGTTATCGTAGGCACCATGACCGATGACCTTGAGCTTCTTGCCGCGGCGGTCCTTCACGATACGGTGGAGGACACGTCTGTTACGGCGCAGGATCTGGTTGATAACTTCGGTGAAAGAGTGGCTGAGCTTGTTGCGGACGAGACGGAGAATAAACGAGCCGAACAGAATCCCGCCGATACATGGAAGATACGCAAGGAGGAGAGCCTTGAAGTCCTGAAAAACGCAGGTATAGAGACTAAGATGCTCTGGCTGGGCGACAAGCTTTCCAATATGCGCGCCATGGCGAGGGATTATGACCGTATAGGCGTTTCGGTATTCGATAAATTCAATCAAAAGGATCCGATGGAACAGCGCTGGTATCACATGAAGATTTTGGAGTATACCGCCGAGCTGTCTGAATATGCGGCATATCGTGAATTTGAGTATCTGTTCCATCACGTATTTGATAAATTCAATGAAAGTAAAGGAGAAAAGGCATGAAGATCAATTTAACGGGCAGGATCGATTCTTCTAACGCGACAGAGGTCGAGTCCAAAATCAAAGAGCAGATAGAGGGCTTCAGCGGCGAGCTTGAGCTTGACGCGGCGGAGCTTGAGTATATTTCCAGCGCGGGTCTGCGCATCATACTTCGGTTGAAAAAGGCAAATCCCTCAACCAGGGTCATAAACTGCAGCTCGGAGGTCTATGATATATTTGAGATGACAGGCTTCACCGAGATGATGGATGTCTCCAAGGCTTACAGGAAGATCTCCGTTGAGGGCTGCGAGGTCATCGGTGAGGGCGCGAACGGCAAGGTCTACCGTACCGATCCTGATACCATAGTCAAGGTCTACAAGAATCCCGATTCGCTGGACGAAATACATAATGAGCGCGAGCTTGCGAGGAAGGCGTTTGTAATGGGCATTCCCACCGCCATTCCCTACGACGTTGTTCAGGTCGGCGAGCTTTACGGCTCCGTGTTTGAGCTGCTCAACGCCACGTCCTTCGCCAAGCTCATAAAAACGGGCGAGGAGAGCGTTGACGAGCTTGCAAGGCAGAGCGTGGAAATACTTAAAGCAATGCACGGCACTCAGCTCAAGGATTCCGAGCTGCCGAGCAAAAGGCAGGAGGCCATCGGCTGGGCGGAGTACTGCGCGCCTTATCTCCCCGAGGAAATCGGCGGCAAGCTGGTCAAAATGTTCAGGGAGATCCCGGAGACGAACAATATGCTCCACGGCGATTTCCACATCAAGAATATCATGCGTCAGGGCGACGAGAACCTGCTGATAGATATGGATACTCTCTCCGAGGGGCATCCGATCTATGAGTTTGCCGCGATCTACGCCGCCTATATCGGCTTCAGCTGTATTGATAAAGAGAACGGCGCCAAGTTCCTGGGCATAACTTCCGATCAGTGCAATGAATTCTGGGCGTGCACCATGAAATATTATTTTGATGA
>JAFSXA010000144.1 GCA_017450135.1 Clostridia bacterium
ATTGCTGTTGTCCATCACATATGTGATGATTGCCGACAGTGGCTCCCTTGCGTAAAGGGAGCTGGATTTTGCGAAGCAAAAGACTGAGGGATCGTTTGATTTTACAGAATGATTTCCTTAAAAATCCCCTCCGTCACGCCTTTGGCGTGCCACCTCCCCTTGCTTCAAGGGGAGGCTCTTTTTGGGGCATCTGATTACTATACCACAAAATTCCGTGAAGAGCGTTTTTACAAGTTTGGTTTGTGCTGGTTTGCAGATGCTGTGCTGCAAATACAAGCAACCCGTTTCAGACTGTATGGCTGCGGTGAGGAGTTGTAACCGACCTATGTGTGCATGCGCAAACGATTATCAGTATAATACCCAATAGTTCTATCCAAATCGATCAGTATTCAGCTTAAAACCATGTTTGCGTCTGTCAGCTGGCAGTATCTGTTGCTGCCCTCATTGTAGGTATCAAATGTGCCTACGACGGTGATCTGCGCTCCGTCCTTGGGGTATTCCCCGGGAAACTCCCTTTTGTCCTTCAGCACAAATTCTATACCCTGTGAGCAGCAGGCGGTCGCGTCTGCAATGATGCAGGCAAAATAGTATCTGTTGTTACCCTCGTAGTATGCGAACGATCCGTTCATCCTGACTTTTTTTCCGAGATAGCTTTCCGGGTTGGATACCATGTTGCTGACCTCGGAGTATACCATGGTCGAGCTCATTTTTGTTAAATCAACGTCAACGTCGGCTGTATCGGTCGATTTGCCTGCCGTCGGCTGCTCCTTTGACCCTTGATCGGAGGCGGCGCTTGTTGTACTGCCCTCATTCATTTTTTCGTCCAGCACACCTTCAACGGAATTTGCGCCGTTTCCCTGTACGGATTTCCCGTTCGA
Source organism: Clostridia bacterium (assembly GCA_017450135.1). GTDB lineage: Bacteria > Bacillota > Clostridia > Oscillospirales > Acutalibacteraceae > CAG-488. The sequence continues at coordinate 879 of JAFSXA010000144.1, forward strand.
TCCGGAACCGCACCCGAAAAGCGCTACACACATCGTTACGGCGATAAAAATACATATTGTCTTTTTCATCTCTTAACTCCTCCTTTTAATGATCCGGCTGTGAAAAATATAAAGAATCCGACTATATCCACCGCTACTATCGTCGAACCCACCGGAGTACCGGCGAGGATCGAGATCAGTATGCCGAGCAGAGCGCAGCTCACCGAAAAAGCCGCGGAGCAGATCGTTACCGCCTTGAAGCTTTTGAACACCCGCATGGCGGACAGCGCCGGAAAGATCACCAGAGCGGTGATCAAAAGGGAACCGACGAGATTCATGGCAAGCACGATGATAACGGCGATAACTACTGCGATGATCAGGTTGTAAAGCCCCGCTTTTATTCCCGTTGCACGCGCAAAGCTTTCATCGAAAGTAACGGAGAATATCTTATTGTAAAAGAAGATAAATACGGCAATGACAAGCAGGGAGAATATCGCGCTGAACCATACCTCCGTCTTTGTCAGCGTAAGTATCGAGGTCGAGCCGAACAGGGTGGAGCAGACGTCGCCCGAAAGGTTGCTCGATTTTGAAAAGATATTCATAAGCAGGTAACCTATCGCCAGGGCGCCTACGGAGATCATAGCAACGGCGGCGTCGCCTTTGATCTTTGTGTTTTGGCCTGTGCGCAGGAGCAGCACTGCGCTGATCACCGTGATGACGAGCACAAGCGGCATTTCGTTTGTCAATCCAGCCACCGCCGCGATAGCCATGGCGCCGAACGCCACGTGAGACAAACCGTCGCCGATGAACGAAAATCTTTTCAGAACAAGAGTTACGCCGAGAAGCGACGAACACAGCGCGATAAGCACGCCGACGATAAAAGCATATCTGACAAACGGATACTGAAGATACATAGTCAGCTTTTCAAACAGTTCAGCCATCCGACTCACCGCCTTTGAAGAAGCCTCTGTACATATCGCTTTTTAGATACTCATCCTTTGTGCCGAAGAAATAACCGTCCCCGATGTGCAGGATATGGTCGGCGTATTTTGCGGCCGCTCCGATGTCGTGCGATATCATTATCACGGTGATCCCGTCCGATTTGTTCAGATCCTCTATCAGCGCGTACATTCCGGAGGTCACCTTCGGGTCAAGCCCGGAAACCGGCTCGTCAAGCAGGATCATCTTTTTGGTCGCGCAGAGCGCCCTTGCAAGAAGGACCCGCTGCTGCTGACCGCCGGAAAGCTCGCGGTAGCACCGCTTGATAAGCGGAGTAAGTCCCATTCTTTCGATATTCTCCCTTGCGATGCGCTTTTCCTCTTTGTTGTAGAAGGGACGAAGACCCATTCTGTTCCCGCAGCCCGATAAAACTATCTCCCATACCGACGCCGGAAAATCCTTCTGCACGACCGTCTGCTGGGGAAGATAACCGATCTCGTCAGGCTGCAGGCCGTCGCCTGTCCGGATGCTTCCGCCGAACGGCGCAAGAAGTCCGAGTATGGTTTTCATAAGCGTGCTTTTTCCGGAACCGTTCTCGCCGACAATGCACAAATAGTCGCCGGATTCCACCGAAAAGCTCAGCCCCTTCAAGATGACGTTGCCGTCATATCCGAGCGAAAGGTCCCGACAGGTGAGCAATGACATTTCTTTGCCGCCTCCTTAGTTCAGTGCGTCTTTCAGAACTTCAAGATTCTTTTCCATGATCGAAAGATACGTTACCCCGTTTCCCACGTCTTTCGCCGTTGTTGACTGCATCGAATCGAGTGTTAGGATCTTCTGATCCTTTGTCTTTGTTGTGCTTTTTATTGTATTCGCGATCTTGCCGTCGGCGCTCTCTATCTGCATGATCGCCCTGAGACCGAGCGTATCGACTTTATTTGCAAGGAATGCGATTGTCTCAAAGCTCGCCTCGCTTTCCGCAGAACAGCCGACGAAAGCGGCGTAGTAGTCAAGCCCGTAGTCGTCGGTAAGGTACTTGAACGGGAACCTGTCGCCGAACAGCAGAGTCCTGACCTTTGCCGTATCGGCAGTTTGCCTGTACCGGCTTTCGAGCTCGTTTAGCTTTTCGATATACGCGTTTGCATTGGCGGTATAAACGTCCCTGCTGCCGGCGTCGATCTCACCGAGTTTTTCGCCTATGTATTTGCAGAGCTTGGCGGCGTTTCTCAGCGACAGCCAGACGTGCTCATCGTATTCGATTTCACCGTCATTCTCTTCCTCTTCTTCCTCCGTCTGCATACCTTCCTTGACTTCCTCCGCCTTCACGTCGTTTCCGAGCACATCAAGAAGATCGATGACGACCATATCCTTATTTATCGCTTCTTTCAGAATGTCGTCAACCCATTCGTCGGACTCGCCGCCGACGCAGATGAACATATCGCAGGAGGATATTTTGACCGTATCGTCCGCCGTCGGCTGGTAGCTGTGCAGATCCACGCCGTTGTCCAAAAGGAGCGTGACGTCGGCTTGATCCGCCTTGTCACCGAGGATCTGTTTTACCCAGTCGTATTCTGGGAAGATAGTCGTGACTATACTGAGCTTTCCGGATTGTTTTGTCTGTGTACCGCAGCCTGACATAATACCTGTAAGCATAACCAGAGAAATAATGATCGAAATAAATCTTTTCATAAATACCTCCGAATTCATTCTATGATCTTGAAAATGGGTATAAAAATACAAGGGATACGGCTATGCCGAAAAAATCCGCTCAAAAAACAGCAGACTTATCCCTTGATGTTTTCTTGTTTCAGTTCAAAAGCTTTACCTTGAGAGAAACCGGTGTTTCGGTAAATAACAGGATAAGAGAAAGTGATGAAAACGGCGCGATAAAAAAGAGTAATGCGTAAGCGATCGCAGATGTGCCAAAAGATGCGCCCAACGCTTTGAGTGTATCCTGACATGACACGATAACGTCGCAAACGGGGCAACTGTCGCCGGTACAGTCGTGATCCGCTTCGGAAACTATAATGAAAAGTGAGAATATCATGGAAAGCAGAACAATGGCCGCAAAAACCATTGCCGTAATGCGACGTGTCTTTACCATAATGTCACCACCATTCAAAGAATCAAATACAGTGTTGTTTTCGGAATTCAACACGATATGATTAAAATAAAACCGCACACCTTTTGAGATACTCATCGTATCAAAGCCGGTGTGCAGTTATGGCGGAGAGTTAGGGATTCGAACCCTAGGTACTTTCGTACACAGCATTTCGAGTGCTGCACCTTCGACCACTCGGACAACTCTCCATACAGTCAAATTCATCTTGTGAAGTATTCTATCAAAAAAAACACGCCGTGTCAATATATTCATTACCAAAATTCTTGTTTTATTTGGTCAACTGTGTTAGAATAACCAAAGTACGGTCAATAATACCGAACGGAGGTATATTATATGGATTGCTGTTGTCAGAAAAAGAGCGATCTTTCGCTCATCTCCGGGCTGCTGGATAAGTACGCCCCGATCCCGGGCAGCCTGATCACGATTCTGCAGGGGGCACAGGAGATCTACGGCTATCTGCCCGTGGACGTCCTCTATCATATCGCGGACAGGATAGGCGAATCCCCGGCAAAGGTCATGGGCGTCGCCACATTCTATTCCCAGTTCCGTCTGAAGCCCATCGGCAAGTATCTCATCATGCTCTGTCAGGGCACAGCCTGCCATGTCAACGGCTCACAGCGTATCGAGCGCGCCGTTTCCGAGGAGCTCGGCATCGCCGACGGCGAGACCACGGATGACGGGCTTTTCACTCTTAAAAACGTAGCGTGTCTGGGCTGCTGCAGTCTCTCGCCGGTTATGATGATAAACGGCGAGACCTACGGACGCCTGACGCCGGATTCGGCTAAAAAAATACTCAGGGATATAATATCCTTGGAGAAGGAGGGTTGAGCGTGCGTATAGTTGTAGGTGAAGGCAGCTGCGGTATAGCCGCAGGCGCCGCAGGCGTCTACTCAGCTCTCGAGAGCGCGCTCGCAGGTTCCGGAGCCGAGCTGTCCGTTACGGGCTGCATAGGAATGTGCTACCTCGAGCCGATAGTGGATATTTACGAGGGCGATGCTCTCATAAAGAGGCTCGTGAAAGTCTCAAGCGCCGACGCGGAAAAGATCAGGAGATTTGCCGACGGCGACAGAGAAGCGGTGGAGGATATTACGATATCACCGGAGGACAGCGGCTTCCTCGAGAAGCAGACAAGGATAGCTCTGCGGCACTGCGGTATCATAAATCCGGAAAAAATAGATGATTATATATCCGGCGACGGTTACAGGGCTCTCGGCAAGGTGCTTGCCGAAATGAGCCCCGAGGACGTAATTGAAGAGATAAAGTCGTCCGGCCTTGCCGGCAGGGGAGGCGCGGGCTTCCCGACCTGGTTCAAATGGAACGCCGCCCGCATGGCGGAGGGTGAGGAGAAGTATCTAATCTGTAATGCGGACGAGGGCGACCCCGGCGCCTTTATGGACAGGGCCGTCATCGAGAGCGATCCGCACAATCTTATCGAAGGTATGCTTATCGCGGCATATGCGATCGGCGCACGGGAGGCTATAGTATACGTCAGGGCTGAATATCCGCTTGCCATCAAACGCCTGAGCGAAGCAATAAGGCAGGCGGAGGACAGAGGCTACATCGGAGATAATATATTGGGAACGTCGTTCTCCTGCAATATGACTATTAAGGCCGGTGCGGGCGCGTTTGTCTGCGGAGAGGAGACGGCTCTTATCGAATCCCTCCAGGGTCAGCGCGGTATGCCGAGATTGAAGCCCCCGTTCCCGGCTCAGTCGGGCTACCGGTACAAGCCGTCTAATATAAACAATGTTGAGACCTTTGCCAATGTAGCGTGGATAATCCTCAACGGCGGAAGCGCTTTTGCCGCCATGGGTACGGAAAACAGCAAGGGTACAAAGGTCTTTGCTCTCACAGGAAAGATAAAGCGCGGCGGCCTTGTGGAAATACCGATGGGCATGACCCTGCGCGACGTGATCTTCGATATCGGCGGCGGTATACGCAACGACGCCCGGTTCAAGTCGGTTCAGATGGGCGGCCCGTCCGGCGGATGCATTCCTGCCGAGCTGCTCGATACCGTTATCGACTACAAAGCGCTTGCCGCCACCGGCGCGATCATGGGCTCCGGGGGAATGGTCGTCATGGATGAGACCACCTGCATGGTCGGCATGGCGAAGTTTTTCCTCGATTTTACGGCGAAGGAGTCCTGCGGTAAATGCGTACACTGCCGCATCGGCACCAAGCGGATGCTGGAGATCCTTGACAGGATTGTCAAAGGCGACGGCAGGGACGGGGATATCGAGCTGCTCGAGGAGCTTTGCCGCGGAGTCAGGGACGGCGCTCTGTGCGGCCTCGGACAGACCGCTCCGAATCCCGTTCTGACCACCCTCAGATATTTCAGGAACGAGTACGAGGCTCACATCAAAAATAAAAAATGCCCTGCAAGGAGCTGTACCGACCTGCTCACCTATACCATTGATCCCGAAAAATGCCGCGGCTGTACTCTGTGCGCGCGCAAGTGTCCGGTTGACGCCATCTGCGGCTCTCCCAAGGAGGCGCACGTCATCGACGGCGAGAAGTGCATCAGATGCGGCTCCTGCTTCAACGTATGCAGGTTCGGCGCGGTAAAGGTTGATTGAGAGGTGATTTGAATGGAAAAGATTTCTCTGATGATAAACGGCAAAAAACTGACCGCCGAAAAGGGTCAGACTATCCTTCAGATCGCGAGTGCAAACGGTATCGATATACCCACTCTCTGCTATCTTGAACAGCTTGGAGCTTATGGCGGCTGCGGTATGTGTGTTGTCGAAGCTGAGGGCATACCCAAGCTGCTCAGAGCCTGTTCCGCTGTCGCTGCCGACGGTATGGTCATCAACACCGAATCCGAAAGGGTCGTCAGGGCGAGGAAGCTCGCGCTCGAGCTGCTCATCTCAGATCATACAGGCGACTGCAGAGGCCCCTGCACCCTGAACTGCCCTGCCGGAACGGACTGCCAGAGATATGTAAAGCTCATCGCAGAAGGGAGATTCTCAGAGGCTACGGAAGTTATTAAGGATAAGATACCTCTGCCTGCGTCTATAGGCAGGGTCTGTCCGCATCCCTGCGAGACCGCCTGCAGACGCCGCCTTGTTGAACAGCCGATATCGATTGCGTATCTCAAATATTTTGCGGCTGACGAGGATATGAGATCCGATGATAAATTCAGACCCGTTAAGGCCAAAGCCACAGGCAGAAGCGCTGCCGTGATCGGCGGCGGACCCGGAGGCCTTACGGCGGCATACTACCTTGCGCTTAAGGGCCATTCGGTCACCGTGTTTGACGCTATGCCGAGGATGGGCGGTATGCTCAGATACGGCATTCCCGAGTACAGGCTGCCGAAATCCGTGCTTGACAGAGATATAGACTCTGTATCGGAGCTCGGCGTGGAATTCAGGAACAATGTGAAGATAGGAAAGGATATCTCTCTCGAGGAGATTAAGAATAAATATGACGCTGTGGTCGTCGCCGTCGGCGCATGGCGCAGCAGCCCCATGGGCGTACCCGGCGAAGAGCTTCAGGGCGTGTACGGCGGTATCGATTTTCTGCGTTCCGTTGCGATCGGCAAACCCGTGAACATAGGCAGGAGAGTGGCCGTCGTGGGCGGAGGGAATACCGCCATGGACGCCTGCCGCACTGCGGTCCGACTCGGAGCAGAGGAGGTTTACGTCGTCTACAGGCGCACAAGGGCTGAGATGCCTGCCGAGGAGATAGAGATAAAAGAGTCCGAGGAGGAGGGAGTAGTTTATAAATTCCTCCACAATCCTGCTGAGATCATAGGTGAAAACGGGAGAGTCCTCGCCGTTAAGCTTCAGAAGATGGAGCTGGGCGAGCCGGACGCCGGCGGCAGAAGGAGACCCGTCCCTGTCGAGGGCGAATTTGAAACTCTCGAGGTCGATTCAGTTATCATGGCTATCGGGCAGAAGCTCGAGCCGAGCGGCTTTGAGGCTTTGGAGCTGACTTCAAGGGGAAATATTTCCGCCGATACGAGTACGTTCAGAACGTCCGAGGACGGAGTTTTCGCAGTCGGCGACGCGATCAACAGGGGAGCCGGAATAGCCATTGAGGCTATTGCCGACGCCGGGAAGGCCGCCGGGGTGGTCGACAGCTATCTCAGAGGCTGTGAGGTCGGCTATAAAAAGCCCTGCTACGTCGAAAAGACCGTTACGGCTCAGGATCTTGCCGACAGGGAGAAAAAGCCGCGCGCCGTGATGCCGCAGAGATCCCCCGAAGAGAGAAAGCATGATTTCAAAGAGGTGAATCTCGGCTTTGACAGGGAGACCGCAATGAGAGAGGCCTCGCGCTGCTTAGAGTGCGGCTGTCACGACTATTATGACTGCAAGCTTATCAGGTACGCGCGCAGGTATGACGTGGCGATGGATAAATTCTCCGGTGACAAGTATTGCTGCGAGCCGGAAAGAAAGCTCGTCACGATAGAACGCAATCAGGAAAAATGCGTGCTGTGCAATCTCTGTGTCAGAGTTTGCGAGAAGGAGGCAGGCAAGGGTATCCTCGGCCTTGTCGGCAGGGGCTTCACTACGGTGA
>JAFSXA010000145.1 GCA_017450135.1 Clostridia bacterium
ATGTCCTCGCGCGGTATCACGTCGACCACGGAGAATTTGACGTTTGGGATATACTTCTTGCAGTCAGCGGCGAATTTCAGCATGGCGGCAAAGGAGCCTCTGCCGAATTTCGGCCGCGTTATCCTGAGATAGCTCTCCTCGTCGGGCGCGTTCAGGCTTATGGATATCGTGTCCACTACACCTGCGAGCAGCGCTGCCGTATTTCTGCCGTTGATGAGATCGCTCAGACCGTTGGAGTTGACCCTGACGGCAAGACCGGTCTTCTCCTTTATATATTTTGCGGCGCTTATCAGATTGTCGAGAGCCTCGGTCGGCTCGCCGTAGCCGCAGAAGACCGCCTCGCTGTACGGGGAGAAATCGAAGCTGTCGACAGCTTTTTTGATCTCCTCAAGGGTCGGATCCTTTCTGTGCCACAGGGTTTTGGCGGAGCCGAGCCCGTCGCCGCTGCTCCTTATGCAGAACGTGCATGAGCAGGGGCATTTGTTCGTAATGTTCAGATAAACCTCGTCGCCGAAAGTGTAAATAATGTCAGCCATATCAATACCTCTTATAAAAGCTTGTTTTTTACCTGTGTTTTATCCATCGCGGCAGCAAGGATGAAGAATACCGCCGAGCTTGCCGCCGCCTGCATGACGTTGCCGGGCATACCGGACAGCATGGCTATCCATATTTTTCCGTCGGCAATATATCCGAAAAAGTCCGATATCCCGGACGCCGAGCCTGCGGACGCCACCACAACGTCGGCAACATAATAGCCGAGGACAGTTATCAATGCCGCCGCAGGAACAGCGAGGCAGTTCCTCTTTGTTATGATCTTTGCGCTCCTGTTATTAAACGCCGGGACGAGCATAGCCTTGATGATGAAGGTCGGGATCATATAAACGGTGTAGCCGCCGAACAGGTCTGCGAGCATACCGCCGATACCTGCACTCGCCATGGCAAGGGGAGTCGGGAGGAAGCAGGCGCAAAGGTATATCATCGAATCGCCGAGGTGCATATAGCCGTTGTGCATCGGTATTTTTAAATAATACGTCAGCACCGTAGTCATTGCGGCGAAGATAGACGCGAGCATCAGCTGCCTCAAAAAACGCCCGTTGGATTCGGTTTTCAAGGAAATCACCACCTGAATACCTTGATTTCTGTTTTTTTATGCTATATAATATATCTCGGTTTTGTCATTAATAAAATAGACAATAATGATATTTTTGATAAGGACAGTTGATATGGCGGATCTGTTTTCACGCTACAGCGGCGAACCACTGTATATACAACTATATATGTATTACCGCGATATGATAATCGGCGGCAGCCTGAAGGCAGGCGACAAGCTCCCGTCCGTGAGAAAATGCGCGGCCGAATTTGCAGTCAGCAAAATGACCGTGGAGAATGCCTATATGCAGCTCACCGCCGAGGGCTACGTCAATGCCAGAAGCCAGAGCGGCTACTACGTTCCGGAAATCTCGGATATGACCGTGCCGTATGCGCCTGCCGACAGGGGAGAAGCGGAGGAGAATCGCTTTGTCCCGAAATACGATCTCTCCGGATCCTCCGCAGACAAGGAGTGCTTTGACTTCAACCTCTGGCAGAAATACGTCAAGTATGCCCTCAGGTGCTCCGACCGTCTGCTCTCCTACGGCGACGCGCAGGGGGAGTACGATCTGCGTGCGGCTATAAGCGAATACGCTGCACAGGAGAGGGGAGTCGTCTGCAGCCCCTCGCGCATAGTTATCGGGGCGGGAGTTCAGACGCTGATTCAATTGCTGTGTTCACTCGATCCCGAGCGCTCCGACGTCATATTCACCGGCGCGCAGTTTGAGCAGGGCTCGGCCGTTTTCCGCGATTACGGATACAGGGTGCTCAGGGGTATGGACGAATACTCTTCCGGCAGTCACGTCAGCTTCGTCTACGCTTCGCCCTCGAGATCGAATGAATTCTGCGACGTGATGAATATTTCCGACAGAGCCTCGCTGCTCAATTTTGCAAGGAAAAAGGACTGTATAATAATTGAGGACGATTATGACAGCGAGTTCTGCTATTTTTCACGTCCGGTTTCATCCCTTCAGGGGCTTGACGGAGGGATCAATGTTGCGTATATCGGCACGTTTTCAAGGCTTTTACTGCCCTCCATAAGAATAAGCTTCATGGTTTTGCCTGAAAAGCTCGAGCAGCGCTACGCCGACCGTGCAGGATTTTATAATCAGACTGCGTCTAAAACTGAGCAGATAGCCCTTGCACGATACATCACGGACGGCAAGCTTGTGACTCAGATCAGAAAAGCGAGGAAGCACTATGAAACAAAGGCTGAGATAATGAAAAGCCGGATAAAGAGGGAGCTTGGGCCGGAGTTTGTGCGTATCAGCGATTCGGGATTCATGGTTTTCTTTGATCTTAAAACAGACGTTGACGCCGTCGGTGCGATTGAAAAACTCCGACGCTGCGGGCTGGTCGTCAAGGACATTAGACAGGCTGAACAAAACAAGCTTAGGGTTTTTGTATCATCTGCATCCATTCAGCAGGACGATATCGAGATTTCGGTGATTTTACTGAAAAAAGCGTTGTTTATTTAAAAAATATTCATTTATTTGCCAAAAAGCTATTTACAAATAAAACGTAATTTGATAAAATGACTATAAGCAAAAGTGTCAATGGCGGTTTATACGTTTTTTTGTGTATTCCGCAGAATGCTTGAGGCCGAATACTTTTGGAGGTGTTTCTGATGAAACAATCAAAACGATTGCTTTGCGTTTTACTTACGATGCTG
>JAFSXA010000146.1 GCA_017450135.1 Clostridia bacterium
ACGTCCATGGCGGCAAATTCCTTGCCGGTCGCCCTGTCGCGCAGTATCGCGTATGAGCAGATCCTGATGCAGGCGCTGTCAAAGCCGAGGGACGGAACGTCGGGAGTCTCGCTGATCCAAAACCAGCCCTTGTCGAGCAGGTCAAACCTTTCACGCTTGTAGAATACCGGCGAAAACTCGCCGTCGGTCTTTCCGTCGTCTCTGCCGACTCCGACGTAATCATAGTCCGGCATACCGGCGATAAAGGCTTTCATCCAGTCGTAGTGAGCCTCCTGAAGTCCGAAGATGTCGGGATTCCTCATCCTGACGTTTTCAAGCACATCGTCCTTTCTGTCGAACCAGTTGTGGCCTTCACAGCCGTAGCAGAGAACGTTGTAAGATAGTACCTTCATAATTCCGCTCCTTTATTGGTTGAGTATCTGATAGCTGAGCGTCATCAGGCTGTCGTTGAGGTGGACGTTTTCCACCACAACGCCGTCGTGATGCGAGCTGATATCGTAGTGTGTGAAATTCCAGAAATTTCTGATGCCGAGCGCGATGAGCTTTTCCACCACCGGGGCGGTGCTGTCACTGGGGATGCAGAGCACGGCAACCGACGGCTCGGCCTCCCTGCAATAGACCTCGAGATCCTCCATCGGGGAAACGGACAGTCCCTTTATTCTGAGATCCTTCATGTCGTCGGCTCTGCTGTCGAAAATACCTATCAGCTTAAAGCCTCTGTCCTCAAACACCATGTGGGACGCAATGGCCTTGCCGAGGTTTCCGCAGCCTATCAGTATGGTTTTGAAATCGCTGCCGACTCCGAGGATAGAGCCGATCTCCTGACGGAGCTGATCTACGTTGTAGCCGTAGCCCTGTTGGCCGAAGCCGCCGAAGCAGTTGAGATCCTGCCTTATCTGCGAGGCCGTTAGGCCCATTCGCTGCGAGAGCTCACGGGAGGATATTCTGACGATGCTCTGCTTTTTAAGCTCGCCTAAAAATCTGTAGTAACGAGGAAGACGCTTTATTACCGACATTGAAATATCTTTCTTTTCCTTTGCCATACTAAAACCTCTCTCTTGGCGGATCATTCACTGAGCTTGCTGACAGTTTCCATGACGTAATCGCCGAATTCCTCGCAGGTGCAGCCGTCCTCGCGGCCGGTTATGCTGATCTTCTTCTCCTCGAGCATACATATGTCGAGGGCTCTCTCGAGCAGATCGGCCTTCTGCTGTTCTCCGATATGGGACAGGAGCATGACCGTGGCCCTGAGCATCGAGCAGGGGTCGGCGTACTTGCCTCTGCCCTCTTTTATCATCCTGGGCGCGGAGCCGTGGATGGCCTCGAACATCGCATATTTTTTGCCTATGTTCGCGCTGCCCGCCGTGCCGACGCCGCCCTGGAATTCAGCAGCCTCGTCTGTTATGATATCGCCGTAGAGGTTCGGCAGAATGAATACCTTGAAATCCCTGCGGCGCTTTTCATCGATGAGCTTGGCGGTGGTTATATCGATGTACCATTCGTCCGTGGTTATCTCCGGATAATCCCTGCCTATGTTTTTGCACAGGTTGAGGAATTTTCCGTCCGTGGTCTTGATGATGTTAGCCTTGGTGATGATCGAGACTCTGTCCTTTTTGTTCTTCCTTGCGTATTCGTATGCGAGCTTCGCTATTCTCTCGCAGCCCTCGGTGGTCGTTACCACAAAGTCGACCGCGAGGTCGTCCGTGACGTTTACGCCCTTTGAGCCAACGGCGTAGGCACCCTCCGTATTCTCGCGGAAGAAGGTCCAGTCGATGCCCTGCTCGGGGATCTTTATCGGGCGGACGTTTGCAAACAGGTCAAGCGCTTTCCTCATGGCGACGTTGGCGCTCTCGATATTCGGCCACGGGTCGCCGGCCTGCGGAGTAGTGGTCGGACCCTTGAGGATGACGTGGCAGGACTTTATCTCCTCAAGCACGTCGTCCGGTATCGCCTTGCCCGCCGCAACGCGGTTTTCTATCGTCAGTCCGTCTATGACCTTGAATTCCACTCTGCCGCTCTCGACCTTGTCCTTGAGCATATATTTGAGCACCCTCGCGCTCTCCTGAGTGATGATCGGGCCGATGCCGTCGCCGCCGCATACGCCGACGACGATCTTGTCGAGCTTGTCGTAATCAACGAAATCGCCCAGCGCCTTTATCGTGTCAGAGCGGTCGCTCTGTTCCCTGATAAGAGCCTCGAATTTGGCTGTTGCGTTTTTTATCTGTTCTTCAGTCATGGTTTAGCTCCTTTTTGCGTTTTCTCTTGTATAGTCCAACAGTCCGCCGTCGAGCAGGATCTCTCTCTGCCGCTCGGAGAGGGCATAGTCGAGAGCGTATTCTTCGCCCGTGGTCAGATTTTTCATTACAACTTTTTCTCCCTTGGCTATCCTCTGACGGATATCCGGCAGGCAAAGCTCGTCGTTAAGGCTCAGCCTGTCATAGTCCGCCTCGTCGGCAAAGGTGAGCGGGATGATGCCCGCATTGACGAGATTGGCGCAGTGTATGCGCGCAAACGATTTGGTGACTACCGCCTTGATACCGAGATAGAGCGGAACGAGCGCGGCATGCTCGCGCGATGAGCCCTGGCCGTAATTGGCGCCGCCTATGATGATGCCCTTGCCGGCCTGCTTGCAGTGCAGGGCAAAGTCCTCGTCGCACTGCCTGAAGCAGAAGTTGGAAAGGTAAGGGATGTTTGAACGGTAGGGGAGGATCTTGGCTCCCGCCGGCATTATGTGATCCGTTGTGATGTTGTCGCCGACCTTGAGGACTGCCTTGGCGGTTATATCCTCGGGCAGGGGCTCAGTCGTCGGGAAGGGCTTGATATTGGGGCCGTAGATGACCTCAAGCTCTTCTGCCTCCTCCGGACTCGCCGGCATAATTATCATGTTGTCATTGATGATGAACTCGTCCGGCATCTCTGTCTCCGGCATATCGCCGAGGGTGCGCGGATCCGTGAGCACACCCGTAAGAGCCGAGGCCGCCGCTGTTTCCGGGCTGACGAGGTAGATGCCTGCGTCGGCAGTGCCGGAGCGGCCCTCAAAGTTGCGGTTGAAGGTTCTCAGCGACACGCCCTCGGAATTCGGGGACTGACCCATGCCTATGCACGGGCCGCAGGCGGATTCAAGTATCCTTGCGCCCGCGTCTATCATGTCCGAGAGGGCTCCGCAGCGCGCAAGCATATTGAGCACCTGCTTTGAGCCGGGAGCTATGGAGAGGCTGACCGACGGCCAGACCGTTCTGCCCTTCAGCACGGCCGCCACCTTGAGCATATCAAGAAGCGAGGAATTGGTGCATGAGCCTATGCATACCTGATCTATCTTGATCTCGCCGATTTCCTCAACGGATTTGACGTTGTCGGGCATATGGGGCATGGCGGCGAGGGGAACGAGCCTGTTCAGATCGATGTTGATTATCTCGTCATATTCCGCGTCGGCGTCCGCCTCAAGAGGGATCCAGACGTCCTCGCGTCCCTGAGCCTTGAGGAAGCTGCGTGTGATCTCGTCCGAGGGGAAGATCGAGGTCGTCGCGCCGAGCTCGGCGCCCATGTTGGTGATGGTAGCCCTCTCCGGAACCGAGAGAGTCTTTACTCCTTCGCCGCCGTATTCCACGATCTTGCCGACTCCGCCCTTGACGGACATGATGCGGAGCACCTCGAGGATAATATCCTTTGCCGCGACCCAGGGGCTGAGCCTGCCGGTCAGGTTTACTCTGACCATCTTAGGCATGGTTATGTAGTATGCGCCGCCGCCCATGGCGACAGCAACGTCAAGACCGCCTGCGCCCATGGCGAGCATACCGATGCCGCCGCCCGTCGGGGTGTGGCTGTCAGAGCCGATGAGGGTCTTGCCGGGGACGCCGAAGCGCTCAAGATGCACCTGATGGCAGATGCCGTTGCCGGGGCGCGAAAAACGAAGCCCGCGCTTTTTGGCGACGCTCTGTATAAAGCGGTGATCGTCTGCGTTCTCAAAGCCGGTCTGCAGGGTGTTGTGGTCGATGTAGGCCACGGAGAGCTCTGTCCTGACCCTGTCGATGCCCATAGCCTCGAACTCAAGATAGGCCATTGTGCCCGTCGCGTCCTGAGTGAGAGTCTGATCGATCCTCAGACCGACCTCGCTGCCGACCTTCATCTCGCCGGAGACAAGATGGTTTTTAATGATTTTCTGCGCGATAGTTAAACCCATATATATACCTCGCTATTTAAAATATTAACAGGTTTTATTTTATTATATAAGGAGTGGTTTGTCAATAATTTGACAGGATTTTACGGGCGAAAACCGTTCATTCCGCAAATTCCTTAGCCCTTGCGACGGCAAGCCTGTCGCATCTCTCGTTCTCGGGATGCTCGGCGTGACCCTTGACCCAGATAACGGACACCCTGTGGATGTCGCAGAGCCTGAGCAGCTCGTCCCAGAGGTCGGGGTTAAGGGCGGGCTTTTTGTCCGCCTTGCGCCAGCCGTTTTTCTTCCAGCTCCTTGCCCAGCCCAGGGTCAGAGCGTCGCCGACATACTTTGAATCCGTGCAGAGGCTGACCTCGCACGGCTCCTTGAGGAGCTTTAGAGCCTCGATAACGGCGGTCAGCTCCATGCGGTTGTTCGTGGTCGCCTTTTCGCCGCCGCTGATCTCCTTTTCTCTGCCGTTGTACCTGAGAATCGCGCCCCAGCCTCCGGGACCGGGATTGCCGGAGCAGGCGCCGTCTGTGAAGATTTCAACCTTTTTCATATCCGTACCTCTTTTCGCCACAATATTTTAACATGAATGTTTGATCAAAACAATGATTATTGATAAAATTTACCGACAATATTATTCCTTAGCCGGGTCTCCGATAGCTTGACAATTATTTGTTTTAATAGTATTATATAGTAGTTTAATATGGATAGTTTTATCCGAACGTAATTATCGGTTTACATACAGGCAGATCTGCAGGCTGATTTACTGAATAATATAAGAACAGGAGATTATATTTTTAATGCCAAAGAAAAAAACTACAGACCGGGCCGGGCAGCCGGCCAAAAAGAACAATACGTCCGTCAGCGGTAAAAAGGCAGGGAAAAAAGCCGAAGCCCCCGAGACGGAAAAGAAGCAGAAGGGCAAGAGAACCGGGGCCGACAATACCGCCGCACAGAAGACGGCGAAGCCCGCCGGGAGGAAAAGCCCGGCTCTGAACAAAAAGACGAAGAAGACGGACAGGAAGGACAGTCCGCGCGCCGCAAGGGAAAAGACGGCTGCGAAGAATAAAACAGGCTCAAAGCTCAAGCGGGAAAGGAAAACCGCCAAGTCGGTAAAGATCGGCTTCCTCGGAGGGCTCAACGAGATAGGCAAGAATATCACCGTCTATGAGTACGACGGGGATATCATGATAGTCGACTGCGGCCTTGCGTTCCCGGAGGCGGATATGCTCGGTGTGGATCTTGTGATCCCGGATTTTACCTATCTTATCGACAACGCCGAAAAGATCCGCGGAATAGTCATCACCCACGGGCACGAGGATCACATAGGCTCTCTCGCGTATTTTTTGCAGAAAGTCAACGTGCCGATCTACGCCACAAGGCTCACGGTAGGGCTGATCGAAGGCAAGCTTGCCGAGCACAATATCCTCGGCTCCGCCGAGCTTATCACGATCAGACCCGGCGATACCTTCAATCTCGGCAAGTTCGGTGTGGAGGCGATACACGTCAACCACTCCATCCCGGACGCCCTCGCCTTTGCTATAACCTGCGGAGCCGGAACCATAGTCCAGATGGGCGATTTCAAGATCGACAGCACCCCGATAGACGGAGGAATGATAGATATCAACCGCTTCGGCGAGCTCGGCAATCAGGGCGTGCTCTGTATGCTCTCCGATTCAACCAATGCGGAGCGCCCCGGCTTTACGGAGAGCGAGCGCAAGGTCGGCGAATCCCTCAAGCCTCTCTTTGAGGGTGCGGGCAGGCGCAGGATAATCATCGCCACCTTCGCCTCCAATGTGCACAGGGTGCAGCAGATAATCAATCAGGCCCACGAAATGGGCAGGAAGACGGCTCTCTCCGGCAGAAGTCTGGAAAACGTCGTCAGGATAGGAACGGAGCTCGGCTATCTCAATATACCCGAGGGCAGTCTCGTCAGCATCGACATGGTCAACAGATACCCCGACGATAAGATGGTCATAGTCACCACCGGCAGCCAGGGCGAGCCGATGTCGGCTCTCTCGAGAATGGCTTTTTCCGATCACAAAAAGGTTGCTGTCGGGCCGAACGACTATGTTATTATCTCCGCAACGCCGATACCCGGCAACGAAAAGACGGTCGGCAACGTTATCAACGAGCTGCTCAAGCTCGGCGCCGACGTGGTTTACGAAAAGGCCTACGGAGTCCATGTCTCCGGACACGCGTGTCAGGAGGAGCTGAAGCTGATGATGGGCATAATCAAGCCACGGTTTTTCATACCCGTACACGGCGAGCAGAAGCATCTGCGCAAGCACGCCAAGCTGGCGGAGAGCATGGGCATACCGAAATCAAATATTTTCATCCCCGACAACGGGATACAGATAGAGGTGTCTGAAAAGGGCATCAAACGGCTTGAGGATATTCCCGCCGGTCAGATCTTTGTCGACGGCTCCGGTGTGGGTGACGTCGGCAACGTGGTGCTCAGGGACAGAAAGCGTCTCTCGGAGGACGGACTTGTCGTGGTCGTTGCGGGCGTGGATTCCGCTACCGGCGAAATAGTCGGAGGCCCCGATATCCTGACAAGAGGCTTTGTATACGTCAAGGAGTCCGAGGATCTCATTTACGACGCCAGGATGACGGCGAGGTACGCCATTGAGAGCAGCATCAACGAAGGAGCTTTCGGCGACTGGAACACCGTCAAATCAAGGGTAAGGGATGAAATATCACATCTTATGTATGAAAAAACAAAGCGAAGCCCAATGATACTCTCTATAATAATGGAGGTATGATTATGAAATTCAAATCCATACTGAAAAGCTTCCCGGTGTTCTTTATTGCTGCCGCGCTTGCACTGGTTTTTGCGATCATAACCTTATTTTTCAGTAAAGGACTTGCTATAGCCGAGCTTGTAATGATAGCAGCAGCGGCGGTTTTCGTCTTTATCTATTACGACATCCTCAACGTCAGACGCCGCAAGCTCTTCAACGGCTCGGCGGACGCCGATATCATCGGAGCCGACGATCCCGAAAAACTCCCCATGCCCGTGGCAGTATGCGGCCCGGACGGCGAGATCAAATGGTACAACGAGCTGTTTGAGCGGCAGGTGGTGGGCAAGTCCCCCTCGGGCTACGGCGATTTCACCGAGATGATAAAAGAGACCGGCGTCGCCACTCTTGCCGATTCCTCCGGCAGAGGGATCTCCATGAGCTATGACGGCAAGGATTATATAGCCTATCCCCATCTCTCCAAGGACGGCGACCTTGTCCTCTATCTTGTTGACATCACCAGATATCAGCGCATGGCGGGCGAGTATCTGAATACCCGCCCGACGATAGTGATAATGATGATAGACAATATGGATGAGCTTTCCCAGGATTACAGGGAGAGCGACTGCGCCGCCATACGCAACGGTATCGAGAAGCTCATAGAGCTGTGGTTAGCCGATTATCCCTGCTTTTTCGGCAAGGTCGGCGACGATAAGTTCTTTATAGTCGCCGCAAGGGCGGACGCCGACAATATGATAGAGCGCAAATTCGATATACTCGACAAGGTTCGCAAGTACACCTATGACAATAAATATGCCGGAGCCACCCTCTCGATAGGCGTTGGCAACGGATATAATTATGCCGAATGCGACAAGAACGCGAGGCTCTCGCTCGACATGGCGCTCGGCAGGGGCGGAGATCAGGCCGTCGTCAGGACTAAGGACAGCTATGAATTCTTCGGAGGCGTATCCAAGAGCATAGAAAAGAGCAACAAGGTCAAGTCGAGGATCATAGCCTCCGCTCTGGCGGAGCTGATAAACGGCAGCGAGAACGTCTACGTTATGGGGCACAGGTTCCCCGATTTCGACGCGATGGGCGCGGCTTTCGGAGTGGCTCTTATCGCAAAGAGCCTGGGTAAAAACGCCTTTGTGGTGACCGACGTTGAGAGATCCATGGCCAAGCCTCTGCTCGAAAGGGCTCAAAATGAGGGCTTTGCGGACATGATCATTCCGGTGGAGAAGGCTGTCGAGGCGGTCTCCCAGGGCAAGAAGAACCTGCTCATCGTCGTAGATACCCATATCAAAAACTTTGTTGAGAGCCCCGAGCTCCTTGAGCTTTCCAAGCTCACGGTGGTCATCGACCACCACAGGAAGGCTGTCAATTATATCGACAACGCCGTCATTTTCTTCCACGATCCGGGAGCCTCGTCAGCCTCGGAAATGGTCACGGAGCTGATAGAATACATCCCGGCGGTCACCCGTCTGGGGAGCTTTGTTGCGGACGGCCTTATGGCGGGCATCATGCTCGATACCAAGAATTTCATCCTTCGCTCAAGCTCAAGGACCTTTGAGGCGGCTGCGTTCCTGAAAAACAGCGGAGCCGACACCGTCAGGACGAGAAAGCTTTTTGCGAACGATATTGAGAGCTGCCATATAAGAAACAGGATAGTCGGCAACGCTCAGAAGTATCATAACTGCGCCATAGCCGTGGCGGATACTCAGAGCAAAGACATCAGGATGATCTGCGCTCAGGCGGCGGATGAGCTGCTGAACATCAGCGGAGTCGACGCGTCCTTCGTTATCTTTGAAACAGACGGCATGGTTTGCGTGTCGGCGCGCTCTATGGGCGCCGTCAACGTGCAGGTCGTTATGGAATACATGAACGGCGGCGGACATCAGACCATGGCTGCCGCTCAGGTCAGGGACGGAGATATCAAGACCGTCACCGAGCAGGTGATGCGCAGCATCGACAGATATAACGAGAGCCTGACCAACCGCAGAAAGGAGAGCTGAATATGAAAGTCATACTTACACAGGACGTCAAGAGCCTCGGCAAAAAGGGAGATCTTGTCAACACCTCCGACGGTTATGCGCGTAATTACCTCTTCCCGCGCAAGCTCGCTGTGGAGGCCAATTCCCAGGCTATGACCGAGCTTAAAAACCGTGAAAACGCGCAGAAGCACAAGATACTTGTAGAGACTCAGGCTGCTCAGGAGGCCGCCGGCAGGATCAGCGGCAAAACCGTGAACATAAAGGCGAGAGCGGGGCAGGGCGGCAGGCTCTTCGGCTCCGTAACGTCAAAGGAGATAGCCGAATGCGTCCGCAGGGAATTCGGTGTAGAGGCGGATAAGAGAAAGATTACAGTCGAGGATATCAAGTCCTTCGGGACCTTCCCTGTGACGATCAAGCTCTATCAGGGCGTCACCGCAGATTTTTACGTAATGGTATCCGAAGAATAAGTAAAGAGGGTAAGACCTATGGAAGCTCCTGATTATACAAATGATTCCGTGTTCAGCCTTGAGGCCGAACAGGCGGTGCTCGGCTCGATACTGATCGACCCGGCGTGTATGGCGCAGGTCCAGGTGTATCTGAACGCGGATCACTTCTTTCTCCCTCAGCACAGGGCGATTTTCAACGCCATGGCCTCCATCGAGGCGACCGGCGGAAAGATAGACCCGCTGATAGTGCTGAACATACTCGTCGGGGACAAGGTCTACGATACCGCGGCGGGCAAGAACTATCTTTTCCAGCTTGCCGAGGCTGTGCCTTCCGCCGCCAACGTCGAGTCCTACAGCAGGATAGTAAGGGATAAGTATTACATACGTTCGCTCATCAACGCCTCCAGAGAGACCATTGATTCTGCAAACACGCAGGAGGCGCCGGTGGACGATCTGCTTGACTCTGCAGAGCAGAAGATATACAACATCCGCCAGGGCAGATACACCGGAGGCCCCTCAAAGCTCGGGGATATAATAGTCAACGACGTCTATACCACCCTCCAGCACCTGACCTCTCCCGAAAAGGAGCAGTACAAAGGTTATTCGACCGGCTTTGCCGATCTCGACAAGGTCATGACGGGTCTGCACAGATCCGATCTGGTACTGATAGGCGCACGTCCCGCCATGGGTAAGACCAGCTTTGCGCTTAACCTTTCGCGGAACGTAGCCGTTATAGGCAAAAAGAAGGTGCTCATGTTTTCCCTCGAGATGACGAAGGAACAGCTCGCTATGAGAGTCCTCGCCACAGAGGCGAGAGTCAACTCCGCCAAGATGAGGACGGGCGAGCTTGACGGCGAGGACTGGCAGAGGCTCGGCATGGCGACGTCGGCTCTGAATTCCGCCGAGCTGTATTTTGACGATACGAGCAGCATCACCGTCGCCGAGATGAAGGCGAGGGCGAGAAGGCTCAAGAACGTTGACTGTATCGTTGTGGATTATCTCGGACTTATCCGGCCGGCAGGCCGGGTCGAAAACCGGGTTCAGGCGGTCAGTGAAATAACAAGGGAACTCAAGATCCTGGCAAAGGATCTGTCCGTGCCCGTCGTCGTCTGCTCTCAGCTCTCGAGAGGCACGGAGGGCAGGGGAGGCTCGCACAGGCCTCAGCTCTCGGATCTCCGTGAGTCCGGCTCAATCGAGCAGGACGCCGACATAGTCCTGATGCTGTACAGGCCGGATTATTATGCCGACGAAAAGGATAATGCCGATTCTGAGGGTAATGAAGGCGAGCTTGCCAATCAGGTCGAAGTCATAGTCGCCAAGAACAGGCACGGCCCGACCGAGACCGTCAAGATGGTCTGGGATGCGGAGCACACCATGTTCATGGGGCTGGAGAAAATCAGAAATGATATGTAAGGTAAGGCAGGCCTTTGAAAAATACGGGATGCCCGTAAAAGGCAGAAGGATACTTGCCGCTCTGTCAGGCGGCGCGGATTCAATGGCGATGCTCAACGTCCTGCTGATGCTCAGCGGCGAATACGGCTTCACTGTGGAAGCTTGCCATGTGAATCACTGCATAAGGGGCGCCGACGCCGACAGCGACGAACGCTTTGTCAGGGAATACTGCTCCGGCAGGGGCGTAAAACTCCACGTGCTCCGGGCCGATATCCCCGCTATGGCGGCGGAGAGCGGCAGAGGTCTGGAGGAATGCGGCAGACAGGTGAGGTACGATTTCTTCGCGTCAGTGGACAGCGGCGCTCTTATCTCGACCGCCCATACCCTCAGCGACAGGTGCGAGACCCTGCTTATAAACGCGGCGAGGGGCTCATCCCTTAGAGGGCTGCGCTCGATCCCGCCGGTGAGGGGCAATATCATCAGGCCGCTCATCGACTGCACCCGAGCGGATATCGAGGCTTTTTGCGCCGAAAACTCAATTCCGTTCGTCACGGATAAAACGAATTTTGACGACAGCTATTCCCGCAACCGTATCAGGCTCAACGTCATCCCGGAGCTGAAAAAGCTCAACCCCGCCCTCGAGGAGGCTTTTCTGAGGCTTATGGAGGCGGCGTGCGCCGATGATGATCACCTTGAAAAAACGGCTGCCGAAGCCGTGAGAGCTGCGGAGATTCCCGGCGGATACGACGCTGGCCTTATAGCCGGGCTTGACACGGCCGTCAGAAGGAGAGCCATAGCCGGGATCATCAGCCGGGAAACGGGAGTTCAGCCGGAGCTTGTGCATATAAAGCTTGTTGAGAGCGTTCTCGGCTCGGGGACGGTCGAAATCAAGGGAGATACGATAATCAAGGTCGTCAACGGCAGGCTGAAGATAAATCCAGAGAAGGAAAGCTCCGCCGAATGGGAGTATGATTTTTCCTCACTTTCGGCCTCCGCTCCGGCAGGAAATTTCTCCGGCCGCATTATTAACAGAAATGAATTACCGTCGACACAGATTGTTCACAATAACGTGTTAGACTTTGATAGAATTACCGGGGGACTCACGCTCAGGAACCGCCGCGCCGGCGACAGAATGATGATGGCGTCCTCCGGCTGTACCAAAACCTTGAAAAAGCTTTTCACCGAAAAGCATCTTGAAAACAGGAACAGCCTCGGCATACTTACCGACGACCTCGGAATAGTCTGGGTCGAGGGTCTGGGCTGTCACGACAGGTGTAAGATAACAGAAAACACAAAAAGGGTTTTATTGATAACGGAGGTTAAAAAATGATCGAGGACGATATCAAGGAAGTATATTTCAGTAAGGAGCAACTTGCGGGCATCGTAAAAAAGCTCGGGGAACAGATCAGCAGGGACTATGAGGGCAAGAACCTTATGCTCGTCAGCATCCTCAAGGGCTCTGTCATTTTCATGGCCGATCTCATGAGAGAAATAACGGTGCCCTGCAATATTGATTTTATGTGCGTTTCAAGCTACGGGTCGGAGACCAAGCCCAAGGGCGCAGTCAAGATCATCAAGGATCTTGACATCAACCTCGAGGGCAAGGATCTGCTCCTTGTCGAGGATATCCTCGACAGCGGAAGGACCCTCTCCTGCGTCTGCAAAATACTGAAGACGAGGAACCCTGCGAGCATCAGGATATGCACGCTGCTCGACAAGCCCGACAGACGCGAGGCCATGGATATCAAGGCCGATTATTCCGGCGCCCTTGTGCCGGATGAGTTCGTAGTCGGCTACGGACTTGACTATGACGAAAAATACAGGAATCTGCCGTATATAGGCGTCCTCAAGCCCGAGATATATAACCGCCCGAAAAATGAGGAGTGAATCGATTGAATAACAGTCCCAACAATAAGAACAACAGGTCGAGGAACAGGCTGTTTGCCATCCTCCCCTATATAATCATACCGGCCGTTATGCTGACTGCGATCCTTATCGCTTCCCGTAACCCTTCGGACGATAAAAAGGTCGAGTATTATCAGATAGTTCAGTATTTTGACACAGGCAAGGTGGAGGAATTCTCCCTGAATCTCAGCAGCGGCGCGCTGAAATACAAGCTCGTCGGCGAGGAGGGCGAGCAGGAATACACCGTGCCCAACGTCAACGTCTTTATCAACGACGTCAACGACATTGTGCGCGAGCACAATAAGAACGCCGCGACCGAGGACGACATGATAAAATATGAATTCATCTCCGGCTCGTCCGGCTCATGGTTCGTCAGGATGCTGCCTTCGATAGTGCTCGGAATAATGCTTGTGATCCTCTTTATCATTATGATGAGGCGGGCGAATTCCGTCAGCGGAGACATGAACAGAACTCTCAATTTCGGCAAGATCAACGCCAAAAAGGCCAATGACGGAAAGGATAAGACCACCTTCGATCAGGTCGCCGGAGCGGATGAGGAAAAGGAAGAGCTCAGCGAGATGGTCGAGTTCCTCAAGAGCCCGCAGAGGTTCAATTTCCTCGGAGCCAGGATACCCAAGGGCGTTCTGCTCGTCGGCCCTCCCGGCACCGGAAAGACCCTGCTCGCAAGGGCTGTCGCGGGCGAGGCGGACGTACCCTTCTTCTCGATCTCCGGTTCGGATTTTGTTGAGATGTACGTCGGCGTCGGAGCCTCCCGTGTGCGCGACCTCTTCGATCAGGCCAAAAAGCAGTCTCCGTCTGTAGTGTTTATAGATGAGATCGACGCCGTCGGACGCCACAGAGGCGCCGGCATGGGCGGCGGCCATGACGAAAGGGAGCAGACCCTCAACCAGCTGCTCGTCGAGATGGACGGCTTCGGCAAGAACGAGGGAGTCATCGTCATCGCGGCGACCAACAGACCCGATATACTGGATCCCGCGCTGCTCAGACCCGGCCGCTTCGACCGTCAGGTGACGGTGGGATACCCGGATACCAAGGGCAGAGAGGCTATACTGAAGGTCCATTCCAAGGGCAAGCCGCTCGCTCCCGACGTCGACCTCGGCATCATAGCCGGGTCAACCGTAGGCTTCGTGGGCGCGGATCTTGAAAACCTTCTGAACGAGGCGGCTCTCCTTGCCGCAAGAAGGAACAGGAAAGCCATAACCATGGATGATATCGAGGAGGCTACGATCAAGGTCGTTGTCGGCACGGAGAAACGCTCCCACAAGATGACCGAAAAGGAAAAGCGCCTCACCGCTTACCATGAATCCGGTCACGCCGTGGCGACCTATTACCTCGAGGATCAGGATCCCGTGCGCCAGGTCTCCATAGTGCCCAGGGGCGGCGCCGGCGGTTATACAATGTCTGTTCCGACGGAGGATAAATCGTATAAGACCAAGAACAGTATGCTCGACGATATAGTCGTTCTTCTCGGCGGCCGCGTGGCGGAAAAGCTGATACTCGGCGATATTTCGACCGGCGCGTCCAATGATATCGAGAGAGCCACGAAGATAGCCAAGAGCATGGTCACCAAATACGGCATGAGCGACAGGATCGGCCCCGTCTCCTATTCCAACGAGAGCGGAGAGGTATTCCTCGGCAGGGATTACGGCCACGCCAAGGATTATTCCGAGGCCTTTGCCCAGGAGATAGACGAGGAGATCAGCGCGATACTCCACAACGGCTATGAGCGGACTGAAAAGATCCTTACCTACCATATGAACAAGCTTGAAGAGCTGGCGCAGTATCTGTTGAAGTACGAAAAGATCGACGGCGACAAATTCAAGCAGCTCATGGAGGGCACGCTCGAGCCTGAGCAGAGCGATACCGAACCGACCCCGGACGGCGACGAAAAAACAGAACAGGAATAATAGTGATATAAAATAAAGCAAGGTGCAGAAGTTTCAAAATTCTGCACCTTGCTTTTTTTATGTCAGCCCTTTTTGCCCTCGTTCCTTACAATCTTAATATTTTGTCAATTATCAAAAGATTATATAATTTATTTTTAACACATATTGACAAATTGAAATAATCAAAGTATAATGAAATTGGAGGTGATATCATATGATTAAAATTTACAAATGTATTGTTTCAATCATCATTGCAGCTTGCCTTTTGATTCCTATGCTTATGACGGCTGTCGGTGCCGAGGGGCTGGCTGTTGAAAGACCGGATAAGGACAAATATGTCAACAATCAAATTCTGTTCAGGATAAAAGAATATCCGGATGAGAATAATATCGAAAAGCTGAAAGATGAGTATGATTTCATTGACAGTGAATTAGTTTTTGATTTTGACAAAAACCCGGATATCAAAGATCGTTTGTATTGCGCCACCGTACCCGACGAATACGATGTAGTCGATCTGTGCTCTGAGTTCAAAAAATTCGATTATGTCAGTTCGACGTATTTAAACTGTTACGGTGAATATACCAATCTGAACGATAATTCCCTGCTCGGCGCTTCAAGCAAGCAGTGGCATATGCATGACTTGAATATGTATGAGGCGTGGAAGCTCTGCGACGATCCTGCCACGCCTGCCGTGAATGAAAGCGGCGACGGTACGGTTATAGCGGTAATTGACACCGGCTTTGACTTTACCAATCCCGCCCTGCAGAATAGTTTCATAAAGTATAATGATACTGATGAAAACAATCAGCCGGTGCAGTATAATTGTTATGATGCTCACGAAGGTGAATATGTTAATGTTAATGATCTTGAGTTTCACGGTACTGCTGTTGCCTCTTGTATCGTAGCGTCAGGATCGGATTCGCCTGTTGTCGGTGTTGCTCCCGGCGCAAAAATACTTCCGGTGAGTATCGGTTATGGTGATGACGAAGACAATGATAATGATAATGATAATGAT
>JAFSXA010000147.1 GCA_017450135.1 Clostridia bacterium
CCAGCAAGGCTCTCTGCTTCAAGCGTATTTATGAGATCATGCGCGAGGAGGATATGGCTATCGACGTGGTTTCCCCCGGCGAGCTCTACACAGCGGTCAAATCGGGTTTCCCCATGGAGAACGCGTATTTCCACGGGAACAACAAGACGGATTTTGACATAGCCTTTGCCATGGACAACGCCATCGGCTTCTTTATGTGCGACAATGCCGACGAGCTGAGAGCGATCAACGCCGAGGCTCAGCGCCGCGGAAGGAAGCAGAAGGTCATACTCAGGCTCACGCCCGGCATAGATCCCCACACCCAGGCGAAGATCTCCACCGGAAAGGTGGATTCAAAATTCGGAGCCGCCATCGAGACGGGTCAGGCTAAGGAGCTTGTCGAGCTTGCTCTGTCCCTTGAAAAAATCGATCTGCGCGGCTATCACTGCCATATTGGCTCGCAGATATTCGAGTATCAGCCCTTCTGCGATGCGGCTGTGCTGATGATAGACTTCATCGCGAAAATGAAAAACGAGCTCGGCTATGAGGCGGAGATACTCAACCTCGGAGGCGGTATGGGCGTAAAATACGTCGAGTCCGATCCGCAGATAGATTATGCCGCCAATATCAAGGGTATTGCGGAGCTGATCAAATCCGAATGTGAAAAGACCGGCGTGACCATGCCCACCATACTCATGGAGCCCGGCAGAAGTATAGTCGCGGACGCCGGTATGACGCTCTACACGGCCGGAGGCAGGAAAGAGATACCCGGCTTCAAGAACTATGTTTCGATCGACGGCGGTATGCCGGACAATCCCAGATTCGCGCTCTACGAATCTGCATATACCGTTCTTACGGCAAACAGGATGAATGAAAAAGCGGATTATAAGTGCACGATCGCTGGCAGATGCTGCGAGAGCGGCGACCTTATCCAGGAGGGCGTCACTATCCCAAAACCCGAGAGGGGAGATATAATCGCCGTGCTTACAACAGGGGCGTACAACTATTCCATGGCGTCCAATTACAACGCGATCCCCAAGCCGCCTGTCATCATGCTCGACGGCGACAGAGCCTACATCGCGGTCAAGCGTGAGAGCTTTGACAATATGATAAGCTGCCAGCTTTAATCAGAAGTTTTAACTTAAGCTGAGATAATAATAAAAAGCGCAGTATGCAACGGAAGCTTGTTCATTGTATACTGCGCTTTTGATGTTATTTTTGGGTTCAGCAACTGTAATACTCTTTGGCTATCCTGACCGTCTCCATAGCGTCGCCGCCGTAGTAATCGGCGTCTATCATCCGGGCATATTTTTTTGTCATTACAGCACCGCCGACTATGACCTTGGCGTCGGTCTCTCTGTGGATGAGCTTTATCGTTTCTTCCATTGCCGGGACGGTCGTCGTCATCAGCGCGGATAGCCCGACAAGCCCGGCGTCGTTCTCCTTTACCGCCTCAAGCACTTTTTCGGGAGGGACGTCCCTGCCCAGGTCGATGACGTCGAAACCGTAGTTCTCAAGAAGGACCCTGACAATGTTTTTACCAATGTCGTGTATATCTCCGTGTACGGTCGCAAGCACTATCTTGCCCGATTTCTCACGCTCGGCGCCGGCCGTTATCATCCTTTCCCTGATCGCCTCAAACGCCGCCTTGGCGCTGTCTGCACTCATCAGAAGCTGCGGGAGGAAGAGCGTCTTGTTCTCGAACCGTTCTCCGACCTCGTCGAGGGCGGGCACGATATAATTGCTGATTATTTCAAGCCCGGCTGTGCTTTCCGACATGAGCTTTGCGCACTCTGCGGCCTCCTTCGTCATTCCCTTGACTATCGCCGTTTTCAGGTCTGTTACAGAAGCTGCTGCCGCCTTGGGCTGCTCCGACACGTTGGATATATAGTCCGCGCAGTTTTCGTCCATGCCGTTCAGCGCCCTGAAGGCGTAGTAGGCGTTCATCATAGGCTCGCTGAGCGGATTGATTATGCCGGCCGACAGCCCGTTTTCCATCGCAAGGGTGAAAAATGACGTGTTTACAGCCTCACGCTTGGGCAGGCCGAAGGATACGTTGCTGACTCCGAGCACCGTTTTGACTCCGAGCTCCTCCGTCAGCAGCCTTACGGCTTTCAGCGTCTCGACGGCGTTGAGTGCGCCGGTGCTGACCGTCATGGCGAGAGCGTCGAAAACAAGCTCGCTTTTGTCGATTCCGTAGTCCTCCGCGGTGCGGATGATGTTCTTTGCTATCCTTATGCGTCCTTCCGCCGTGGCGGGTATTCCCTCGTCGTCAAGGCACAGACAGACGGTAACGGCTCCGTATTTCGCGGCGAGGGGGAAGATGGCCTCCATGCTTTCCTTTTTTCCGTTCACGCTGTTTATCATTGCCTTGCCGTTGTATATCCTCAGCGCGGCCTCCATTGCCTCCGGATTCGAGGTGTCTATCTGCAGTGGGAGGTCAAGCACGCTCTGCAGGGAAAAGACGGCTTTTTTCATCATCACAGGCTCGTCTATCTCCGGCAGGCCTACGTTGACGTCGAGTATATGCGCGCCCTTGTCCTTTTGTGCAAGACCCTCTTTGAGTATATAATTGATATCGTTTTCACGCAGAGCAGCCTTCATCAGCTTTTTGCCGGTGGGATTTATCCTCTCGCCGATGATCACCGGCTCGTCGCCGATCTCCACGGTCTTTGAATATGAGGAGACGAGTGTCCTGCGCGGTATATCAGGCATCCTTGACGGGATATCCGAACAGTTCTCGACGAGCTTTCCGATATGCTCCGGAGTTGTTCCGCAGCAGCCCCCAAGGTAGGATACGCCGAGGGCGGCGATCTTTTTCATCCACGATGCGAATTCGTCCGGCTCGATATTGAATACCGTTTTACCGTTTACAGCTTCCGGCAGTCCGGCGTTGGGATTGACGAGCATGGGCAGCCTTGTTGCTTTGCGAAGCTCGGCGGCGATGGGATACATCTGCTCCGGGCCCAGTCCGCAGTTGATGCCTATCGCGTCTGCTCCGAGTCCCTCAAGCATCGTCACGGCAGAGAGTATATCGGCCCCCGTCAGCAGACGGCGGCTGTCGTCGAACATCATCGATACGAAAACGGGAAGCCCGGAGTTCTCCTTTGCGGCGAGCACAGCGGCCTTCATCTCAAGGGTGTCCGTCATCGTCTCGAGCAGGATAACGTCCGCGCCGTCCCTGCCAGCTGTTACGATCTCGCTGAAAAGGCGGTAGGCGTCCTCAAAATCGAGCTCACCCATAGGCTTCAGGAGCCTGCCGAGCGGACCTATATCCAGAGCCGCCTTTTTTCCCGTCCTTTTGGCGAGGGAGACGGCGGACTTCACAATTTCTTCCACATTGTCAAATTTGAGCGAATTCGCGCCGAAGGTGTTCGTCGTGATATAATCCGCTCCGGCGTCGGCGTAGGCCTTGTGCACCGAGTAGATAAGCTCGGGGTCGGTCAGATTCAGAGCCTCGGGCAGTTCGCCTGCCTTCAGCCCTCTTGCCTGGAGCATCGTGCCCATTCCGCCGTCAAAAAATTCAATTCTTTTCATTATCATCAATTCCTATTATCGCCGTCACGCTCTTTGTCGGTATCATCTGCATTGTGTCTGTGAGCGTGACGCCTATTCTTTTTGTTATATCAAGCAGACTGAAGATCTTTGTCTGCTCATGGATATCAAGGTCAAAATACCCGGGCGAGTACCTTTTTCTCAGGTGCAGCCCCTCGGCTCTGAGCCTGTCCTCAACGCTGTCGCAGACCTCCTCTATCTTGGACGCAAGAGCCGCCTGCAGCACGGCGGTTTTTGCAATATCGATTGAGGAATAGGTGCGCAGGAGTCTGTCACATTCCGTGCCGAGAGTTGCTCCGAGCAGGCAGACCCTGTCACAGCCGTGCACGGTCTGAGCGAGCCTTTTGCTCCTGAAAACCGTGTCGCCTATACAGAGGCTGTCTCCGGTCACCGTGCAGTCGAAAACCCTTGTGATGGTTTTCGGGGATACCGTGCGGTCGACCTCCTCCATGCATTCATCCACCAGCGAAAGCAGCCTTTCGTCGTCGGTGCCCGGGGAGGTCCTCAGGTATCTCAGGATCTCATTTCTGTCCATTGATTATACCTGCCAGTTCTTCGGTTATTTTTTTGGCGATCAGGGGCTTGTTCATCGTGTAGATGTGGATATTGTTGACCCCGTTCGCCAAAAGATCTATGATCTGATCGAGGGCATAGATGATACCTGCGTGCAGCATGGCATTGTCATCCGAGCCGAAGCGTTCCACTATGGATTCAAACTTTTTCGGCAGCGAACAGCCGGAGAGCTTGACCGATTTTTCAAGGAAGCGAGCGCTCGTTATAGGCATTATACCGGCTATCAGCGGCACATTGATGCCCTTTATGGCGCAGATCTCCCTGAAATTATAGAACACCGTGTTGTCAAAAAACATCTGACTTGTCAGAAAGTCGACTCCGCAGTCCGTCTTTTCCTTAAGATGGTCTATATCCTCGACCCTGCTTGAGCTTTCCGGATGGATCTCGGGATAACACGCCGCCCCTACGCAGAAATCGCCGATTGAATGTATCTTCCTGATAAGCTGGTATGCGTGTTCATAATACTGTTTGTCGGGAAAAACGAAGCCCTCCGGAATATCTCCGCGCAGAGCGAGGATGTTCTCGATCCCGTCGTTCTGCCATTTCCTGACAACAGACTCTATTTTATCGCCTGTTGAGGTCAGGCAGGTCAGGTGGGCGAGGGGAGTTATGCCGCACTCCGTGATCTCACGGGCGATCTCCTCGGTAAAGCCTGCGGTGGTTCCGGCGGCGCCGTAGGTCACGCTCATGAACGAGGGGTTGTATGCCGCCATCTCTCTGACCGTCGCCTTGGTCTTTTCTATCTTATCCCACTGCTTGGGAGGGAAGACCTCGAAGGAGACGGTTATTTTCTCATTATTTAATATATCCTTTATCTTCAATTTGATCGCTCTCCCTTTTTATCGGTCTGCAAAAGATCGGCGAGGGTTTTGCCCCCGAGATATTCCTTTATCACGTCGTAAAGCCCGTTCCACAGGGGTCTTGTCAGGCAGTCGCACTCGCGCGGGCACTCGTAATCCGAATGCAGACAGACCACGGGAGCCAAATCACCGTCGGTCAGGCTGATTATGGAATAGACGTCATAGTCAGCCGGAGCTTTTGCCAGGCGGTAACCTCCGTTTTTGCCCCTCTGACTCTCGAGCATACCGGCCTTTTGCAGCATGGCGACAATAGCCTCAAGATATTTCATGGAAATGCTCTGATTATCACTGATCTCCTTGAGTGAAACATATTCTCCGCCGTTGCGGCGGGCGAGATCGAGCATTACACGCAGGGCATACCTGCCCTTGGTTGAAATCAACATTATTATCACCCGAATAATAATACCACCAATTAAATAGGTATTCAATACCTTTTACCGAAAAGAATTATTGTGTTTCATGATAAAATCACCTTTTTCGGGCAATAATAGTAACGAGGTGATAAATATGCAGCTTACGCAAAAGGAATCAGGTCTCCTTAAGGATCTGAAAGATCAGGAAAGGATATGCATCGAGAAGTACAAAAAGCACTCATCAGAGGCCTGCGACCCGCAGCTCAAAAACCTGTTCTCACAGATAGCGGGCGTGGAACAGCAGCATCTTGACACGCTGACTCAGATCGAAAACGGCGGATCTCCGTCGCCGGGATCTGGCTCTCAGAGCGGTCAGGGTACGCAGTCCTTCACGCCGACCTATTCTTCACAGGAGAGCGAGGAGAAGAAAAACGACTGTTATCTCTGCTCCGACGTGCTCTCAACGGAGAAACACGCGTCGCATCTCTATGACGAATGTGTGTTTGAGTTCAAGGATCAGGCTCTGCGCGATACTCTGAACCATATTCAGAAGGAGGAGCAGGGGCACGGGAAGATGATTTACGACTATATGGCGGCAAACGGTATGTATTCCTGATATTAGGACTCGGCAAAAGCAAAATAATATCTAAAGACAGTCAAAGCATATACTTTGACGCAGAAAAACGTTCTGACGGTTGCGCGATCTTATCCGCAGCCGTCCTTTTTTATTGAATTTTTCGGCCGAAAAACACCTTAAAGGAGAATCGACTGATAAAACTCTAAACGATCGAATTGAAAGATAATATAGAAGAATTATTAAATAATTGAGAAGTAATATAGAAAAACTTAATAATATTTTATAAATAATATTGAAAAGTAAGGAAAACTGTGTTATCATTATATAGAAAAGTCAGGAAGTGATAAAAATGCTCAACCGAAAGATAGAAAAACTGATAACAGATCATCTGAACTCCGGCGCAGACGGGATTTTATTGATAGAGGGCGCACGCGGAGTGGGCAAAACCACCTCTGTCAGGAGGGCGTGCTCGGAGCTGTTCGACAATATTATAGAAATAAATCTTCTTGGCGACCTCAACGGCAGGCGTTCCTTTGCCGAAATGCACTCGGCTGAGGATTTTTACCTGAAGCTGAGCCTCACCGCCGGCGACAGACTCAAAAGCAGGGAGGACACGCTGATATTTCTCGACGATATCCAGGCCTACCCCAACGTCGTCGATATTCTGGACCAGCTCTCGTCTGACGGCAAGTTCACCTTTATAGCCTGCGGAAGCGGGATCGAAGATGCCAACACTTCTCCGGCAGTCAGACGTGTCAAAATGTACCCTCTCGATTTTGAGGAGTTCCTATACGCCAACGGTATTTACGGGATCGCTGTCGAAGCGATGCAAAAAAAATTCGAGCGGCTTGAACCGCTCGATGCTTCGGAGCACGAAAAGATCATGGATCTTTTTCAAAGATATCTTTTTGTCGGCGGTATGCCTTACGCCGTCACCACATACTTGAAAATGCGCAATATTCAGGCCGTTCGCCGCGCCCAGACGGAGATTTCCGATCTCTATCGCTCCGCCGCCGGTGAGCATGACAGGACGGCGCATACAAGCTGCAGAAAAATCTTCGATCTGATCGCCGAAAATATGCGCAGAAGAAAAAAGAGGGTAAGAGCCCGTGAGATCGAGAACAGAGCAGGCGCCGTTTTTTCCGATTATCGCGATGATTTTATGTATCTTGATACCGCTGGTGTCGCGCTCGTCTGCCGCGCTCTCAGCGACGCCCCATCCTCCGACTGCTTCGCAAAGGAGATGCTGAAGCTTTACCCGAACGACGTCGGTATACTTTCCTCCGTTCTGTTCGGCAACAACATCAGGGCGATATATGACGACCGCAGGAGCGTTGAGCTCGGTTCGCTCTATGAATGCGCCGCCGCCTGCGAGCTTGCCGCCCACGGCCGCCGGTTATTCTACTATGACGTCAGGAACAAGGGCGAATGCGATCTTGTGGCTCGGGACGAGGAGGGCAAATATATCCCGTTGAGGGTAAAATCGGGCAAGGATCGCGTAGTTTATTCCGCCGCCGGGAGCCTGTTGGCGAATAAGAGCATTGACACCGGCAGCTCTTACGTACTGTCGAATGACAGAGAGATCCGTGTGCGCTCCGGGATATGCTATATCCCTGTCTACTACGTTATGTTCATATGAATCAGTTACAAGTCTATCGAATCAAAGCGCTTGATAGAGAGCCGGACAGCAAGGAGCTGACCGCCGATGAAAATCAGCGCGCCTGCAAGCAGGGGAATGAGCTGTATGGTATCGAAGCAGGTCGAATTCAACCCTTCGAGGCCCGGAATGTGGTGCAGCGCCTCGGATGCGACTATTATCAAAGTTGACGTTATGCAGAATTTGATAAAGGGCGCACCGATCCTGTACGCTGTTTTGAAGAATCCGGCGATAAATACCATACTGAACGCGGCAAATATCATCATAACCCAGCCGATATAGGCAAGATTTGCGTTCATCATCGGGTTGGTTTCATAGACCGCCGCATGGCTTAACGCTGTCATCCGTACAGCGGTAAGAACAGTTATTACGGCGAGGGAGATCAGCTCATAGAAAACTGCGAAAGCAAATTTTGCCCTCACGACGTCTGACTTTTTGATCGGGAGCATAGCTGTGTAGAGTAAGTCGTTGGCCTCTCTCGCACTCTGATATGAATAGAACAGACCGAGGCAGAGGAAAAACGCCCCGATGGCAATGGGATAGCCGGGTATTATCGCCATAAGAGTGAAAACAAGGAAAAAGTATGTCACCGCCGGTGCAGTCAGCAGGCATTCCTTGCGGAACAGCTCTTTCATATAGCCTCATCCTCCTCAATATTCAGCATTACGTCCTCAAGCGTGCCGCCGCCGAAGCTGCCGATGAGGTCGCTTTTTTTGCCCGAGGCGATTATTCTGCCGCGTTTGATGTAGGTCACGCAGTCGGCGCAGCGGTCAAGGTCAGAGGTTATGTGCGTGGAAAACAGCACGGAGATGCCCTCCTGAGCAAGCTCAGTGAAGATCCTCAGCAGCTCGTTTCTTGAAACGGGGTCGAGCCCGCTCGTCGGTTCGTCGAGTATCAGAGCCTCGGCTCCGTGCGACAGGGCGAGAGCGAGGTTGAATTTGACTTTCATGCCGTCCGAAAGCTCTTTGGGCGCCTTGCTCTCATCCAGGGAGAACAGCTCCATGTATTTTTTATATGCGTCGTTGTCCCAGCTTTTATAAAAAGAGGCAGTCGCTGCGGCGATCTTCCTTATCGGCTTGACCCGGTAGTAGTCTACACCGCCGGCGGCAAAGCCGATCCTCTGCTTGATCTCGTCCTCGTTCATATCGTTACGGAGCTGGCCGAAGAAGCTTATCTCGCCATTGTCCGGGTGAACCAGATTCAAAAGACACTTGAGCGTGGTGGTCTTTCCGGCACCGTTCCTGCCGATAAAGCCCATGATACTGCCCTTCTGCAGGGAAAACGAGACGTTTTTCAGCTCAAAAGAGGGATAGGCCTTGCATAGATTTTTGATAGTAATAATGTTATTCATCACTATTATCTCCGTTAAAAACAAGGGCTGAGAGCGTGTCAAAGGAGGACTTCGGCGGGATGGCTATACCCCTGTTTATATCGCCGAGCAGTATCAGCGTATCGCCAGATTCGATGCCGAAAACCTCGCGCGCCTGTTTTGGGATGACGATCTGACCCTTTTCGCCAACCTTAGCCGACCAGGCGTATTTACCGGAAGGAATTTTCATATTATCACCTCAAAGTATGAATTGTATAACAAATTATACTGCAATACGGCGCTCCTGTCAATATGCTGCCGCCGAAAAACCCATTTGACTAAATCCTGTATAGGATATATAATAACATAAAGATGCAGTTGGGCCGCGTTCCTGCGGCCCTTGCAAAAACGGAGGGTAAGTTATGGTTAGATTTTTTTCACTTTTGCTTGTTGTGCTCCAGGTACTGTTTACCGGAGTCGGACGCGGAGCATACGATCCGCCCGAAAAAGAAATTGAGCCCCAGCCCGCGGTGGTCAACGATATTGACGGCGACAGCGGACTCTCGGATTCGGTCAAATTTGCCGCCGAGGCGAGGAATGCCGTCCAGGCGGTCTACACGTCAGATAAAAAGGACGAGTACATGGTCACGAATTCCGACGCGGCGTTCATCCATGACCTCGAGGAC
>JAFSXA010000148.1 GCA_017450135.1 Clostridia bacterium
CAGGTGCTGTAAGCGGCGATGGTGGAGTGGGTCCGCGCCCCGACAAAAGCCGAACAGCGCGATATAACGCTCTTGTACTCCGAAGCAGTGGCGTCGTTGCCGACCATGGTCAGCCTGTCGCTGTCAAAGCATTCGTAAACCTGAGCAAGCAGGTCGGTATCGCTGATACCCTCCCTTGTAACATGGGGAATAAGGCAGACGTTAACGTCCTCTTTTCCGAGCAGATACCTGACAAGCGCCACGGCAGAATCCCTTGAGATATTCTTTCCGCTCTCGGAATAATTGTTTATCAGATCGCTCATGTTTATTCCGACCGTGTTTTCCCTCACCGGGAACTTCTCTTTCATCCCCTCGTCTATATTGAGGGTGAACGCCGGATCCGGATAAAGCCTTGTGTTCCTGTCTATCCCGTGGCTTATGAGCGTGTTATAAGTAATGCTTTCGCGAACCATGATGAGGTCAAAGGTTTTCAGATCCTCTATCTTATCCTCGGTCAGATTTTCCTCACCGATGGAGCAGCCCCAGAGCACGGTCTTTTTGCCGAGCCTTTTAAGCTCCCTGTTCATGGCTATTGCAACGTGATTGTCGCCGTAGCAGTAATTATCGCCGCCGACGGAAATATACACGTCATTCTCCGCGAGCGACGGATTTTTACATGAGAGAGAATAAAAATACTCGTCGGCTTTTTTCTGCGAGCTTTTTGAGTACAGGGTGAGCCTGAGCTTTTGGACAAAGCTTAGGCTGCCGACGGGTTTGTTGTAGAGAAACTCCTCGATCTCGTCAACATCGGGCAGATCCGCCTTTTCATCCTCCGCCTTGTTGAAGGTGTAAAGCTTGACATATGCAGAAGGGTCCTTCTTTTTTATCATGGCGGAAAGGGTCTTGACTATTGCTTCACAGCCGTGGTTCTGACTGCCGCCGTGCGCGTATAATGCGTATCTCATTTCTCATCGCCCTCAATAAGTCTTACTTCCACATTTTCGAAGCGGCTCCAGCCCCACTGGCGCGGCCAGCTCCTGCCGGTTCCGTCTGAATTGAGCACCTCAAAAACAAAAGCCGGATAGACGTAATCAAGATTCTCCTTGTTAGCCTTGGCTTCGCCGCCGGATAGTATCAGGGTCGCCTTGTAGACCCCGGGAGCAAGGTTGACGTTGTTGATCGTCATCTCCACGTCAAATTCACCCACGGTGTTTATATTTGCAAAGGTTTTGGTAAACGCTATTTCGATAGGCGTTTCATCCGCGTTCCATATAAGTATTCGAAATGCAAGATCGCCGATATCCGGCACCTTGGTTTTTATTCTCAGTCTTGTCTCGATGGGATCCCCCGGCATATAGATGCAGGCGTCGTTGTGCAGGATATCAAGGCTCATTATCTCCGCCTTTTCAAGATCGTAGCCTGCCTGGCGCGGAAGCTCGGCATAGTCGTAATGGTTGAACTTTTCCATGTAGGCTTCGCTCGTATATATCTTTATTCCGCCCTCAACGTCGCCGTCGTAGATCACCTCTCCGTCCTTGAGGACGATAACCCTGTCGCAGAGCTGTCTTATGGTGTTCATCTGATGGCTGACGAAGAGTATCGTCCTTCCGCTGGCGGCGATCTCAAGCATTCTGTTTATACATTTTTTCTGGAATCTTGTGTCGCCTACGGCAAGGACCTCGTCAACAAGGAGTATGTCCGGCTCAAGATGCGACGCGACCGCGAACGCGAGGCGGACGAACATACCGCTTGAATATCTTTTGACCGGAGTATCTATAAACTTGCCGACCTCGGAAAAATCGAGTATTTCATCAAACTTTTCGTCGATCTCCGTCTTTTTCATGCCGAGGATGGCTCCGTTCAGATAGACGTTCTCGCGCCCTGTGAGCTCGCC
This sequence comes from Clostridia bacterium, assembly GCA_017450135.1. GTDB lineage: Bacteria > Bacillota > Clostridia > Oscillospirales > Acutalibacteraceae > CAG-488. The sequence goes on from JAFSXA010000148.1 coordinate 1,874, forward strand.
GTTGAAGCCCGTGCCGACCTCAAGCATGGACGATATTTTTCCGAGTATCTCTATCCTGCCGTCCGTTGGCTCGGTGATCCTCGAAATGACCTTGAGCAGCGTGGATTTACCCGCGCCGTTCTTTCCTATTATGCCTACCTTCTCGCCCTGCTTAACGTCAAAGGTGACGCCGTTGAGCGCCCAGAAATCCTCCTTGCTCGTGGTCTTGATATGATGGGTCAGATTATAGGCAGCCTGCTTTGCACGTTCCTTTTTGCTGTCGGGCTTTTTGGCAACGTGCTTGATGACGTATTTTTTCTTTACGTCCTGTATTTTCAATACGGTCAGCTGTTCTTCCATTGTCACGTCAACCCCCTGTTATACGATATCGACAAACGTGCGCTCTGTTTTTCTGAAAGCATAGATCCCGAGCGGAATGAGGACTACTACCCAAACGACGGAGATGATGAACGGCACCCAGTCAAACGCCATATCCTTGATAACGCACCACTTGAACGCGGTGATGATACCGGCGGCGGGATTGAGCGAATAGAGCAGACGGTACTTTTCGGGGATCGAATTCATGGAATACGCCACAGGCGAGGCATACTGGCCGATCTGTATCATAAACGGAATGATCTGCGCAAGGTCGCGCCACTTGACGTTAAACGACGAGAGCACCAGCCCCACAAAGGTTCCGAGCAACAGGCTCAGCACCATAAAAACGGGGAAAAGAAGTATCTTTACCGAGGGAAAATAGCCGGACGCGAGCATAAGGATAAACATAACGGCCATTGACACAAGGCTGTCGACCATAGCCGCGATCACGGTACCGAGCGGCGACAGTATCCTCGGGTAGTACACCTTTTTCATTATTCCGGCGTTTGAAATGAAGGTATTGGCAGAGCTTGTCAGACTCTTTGCAAAGAGAGCCCACGGGATATTGCCGGCATATACCATTATGTAGTAAGGCGCACTTCCGTCTGACTCGAGGTTGGCGAGATTGCCGAAAATAAACGTCATGACGATCATATTTACCAGCGGCGCGATCACAGCCCAGCCGAGGCCTATCCTCGTCTGCTTGTATCTGACCGTAATGTCCCTCTTTGCAAAATTGTAGGCAAGCTCACGGTAATTCCAGATGTCCTTCCAATACTGCATATTTTTTCCGTTGGGTTCAATAATAGTTTTTCTCAATTCAGTTCCCCTCTTGAAACTAATTTTATAATACTGCTTATAAAATAATATCACATAAGGTACATATAAGTCAATACAAACCGAAAAAGCATACGGCGTATCCGGTCATTTTGTGCCGTTCGCCATTGACTTTGACTGCGGCTCGCGATACAATAATATCAACTAACATCCGGCGAGGTTTATCTATGATCACTTTTTATACACTTTGCAACGCGCATCTTGACCCGGTATGGCTATGGCGGCGCAGTGAGGGTATGGCGGAAGCGATATCCACGTTCAGGGTCGCCGCCGATTTCTGCGAAAGGTACGACGGATTTGTCTTCAATCACAACGAATCCGTCCTGTACGAATGGGTCGAGGAATACGAGCCACGGCTTTTTGAGAGGATCAGGGAGCTTGTACGGCAGAAAAAATGGAGGATAATGGGCGGATGGTATCTTCAGCCCGACTGCAATATGCCGAGCGGCGAATCATTCATCCGTCAGATAGAAGCCGGCAACAGCTACTTTAAGGAAAAGTTCGGAGTAAAACCGGAGACAGCTATCAATTTTGACCCGTTCGGCCACACAAGAGGGCTTGTACAGATACTCAAAAAGCACGGGTATAAAAACTATCTGTTTATGCGCCCCGGCGACGCGGCGCCCGAGGAGGACTTCATCTGGCGCGGCTTTGACGGCAGCGAAATACAGTGCCACCGTCTGATGTTCGGTTACAGCAGCGGCAAGGGCAGGATAGTTGAAAAAATCGAAAACCTGCTCGACGAGCCTCAGCAGACCAAGCTGATGCTGTGGGGCATAGGCGACCACGGCGGCGGCCCCTCGCGCGAGGACTGGGAGGCCATGGGCGATTATATCCGCCTTCACCCTGAGATAAAATTTATACACGCCGGCTGCGAGGAATATTTTAACGCCGTTCCGAAGATCGGCCTTCCCGTAGTTGAAAAATCGCTGACGCACTGCATGGTCGGGTGCTACACGTCTATGGTAAGGGTCAAGCAGAAGCACCGCGAGCTTGAAAACACGCTTGCGATCTGCGAAAAAATGGGAGTCTCCGCCCCGGACGGGCAGGATAAAGCCCTGCTTGACGAGTCGCAGAAGGCGCTGTTGTTTTCCGAATTTCACGACTCTCTGCCCGGCACGATGATAAAGAAAGCGGAGGATGAAATTATCCGCCTTCAAGATCACGGGCTTGAAGTGCTTTCAAAATCCATCGACAGGGCGTTCTTCCGCCTGTGCGCTGGTCAGCCGTGCGCCGAAAACGGAACGATACCGGTCGAGGTTTTCAACCCGAATCCTTACAGAATAACTCAGGACGTTGAGATCGAATTCCAGCTCGAATCGCAGAACAGAAACGAGAACGAGGTCACGATCGCGAGAGTCCGTGACAGCGCAGGCCGTTATCTGCCGACCCAGAATATCAAAGAGGAAAGTATGCTGAACATGGACTGGCGCAAAAAGATCGCGTTCACAGCTCAGCTTGAGCCCATGAGCATATCGCGCTTCGACTGCGAGCTACGGGTCGAGCCTTTCCGATCACGCCCGATCGAGAGCGCCGA
>JAFSXA010000149.1 GCA_017450135.1 Clostridia bacterium
TCGCCTATGTGGGGAGCACGGGCTGGAGCACCGGGCCGCATCTCCACTTTGAAATCCAGAAAAACGGTAATTCCATAGATCCCCTGACCGTTCTCAAGGAGAGCGACGGCAGAGTTTGAGATTGACGGCAGGGGAGACGCGTATCGAAGTCAGCTTCTGGTTCGTCGCAGTTCCTGCCATTCTCCTGAACGTGACTCCGGGGCTGGATCCCCTGATCTGCTTCTGCTTTTGCATTCTGCATGAGATCGGCCATCTTGCGGCTATGTATGTCTTCGGCTGTGCGCCTGAAAAAATAGAATTCGGGTATTTCGGTATGCGGATAGACGAGGGCGCGGCGATGCTGAAAACCTCATATGAGGTCTTGACGGCGGCCGCAGGTCCTGCGGTCAGCCTGACCCTTGCGGCGGTGTTGTATCTTTACGGCTTCAGGTACGCGGCCGGAGTCAATGCCGCTCTCGGGCTTTTTAATCTGCTGCCAGTACCTATGCTCGACATGGGGAGGATCATCACCGCGCTGACCGGCGGAGGCGTAGTTCTGCGCAGGGTCGGCACGGCGGTGTGCGTTGCGCTGACTGCCGCAGGCGCCGCTCTTGCGGTGTACAGCCGTCGGAATTTCACTCTGCTGGCGGTTTCACTGTACCTGCTGTCAGGGACGCTGAGAGGAAGAGAATAAAAAACAGAGAGACTGCAAGCTCGGCCTGCAGTCTCTTTGCTTAGAAAGGGGGAATAATGAAAAAGAATTGTGTTAGCTGCAAGATCATTTCGATCCTGCAAGTGAAGTATAGCATTTGTTTATTAAAATATATAGAGGTCTGAATGAACAAATTGTAAAGAAGTTGTGTTAAAAATTTGACAATTAGTTCAGGACGTATTCCTTTTTGAACAGTTCCGCGACCGCCGACCGCAGTCCGCGGTTTTCCGGTGCGGCGAGCTGAGGATCGTTCTCAACGGTCTGCGTTGCGAATTTGTTGGCCTCGTTCAGCAGGGGCGTGTCGGTGAACATCGCTATTTTCATCTCGGGCAGACCGTGCTGGCGCGAGCCGAAAAAGTCGCCCGGGCCGCGCATTTTCAGATCGGCGTCCGCTATCTTGAAGCCGTCCGTGGTGCTCTTCATTATGTTCATTCTGCGGCGCGCGTTTTCGCCCCTGGCGTCAGTTATCAGGATGCAGGTGGCCTTTTCGTCGCCTCTGCCGACCCTGCCTCTGAGCTGGTGAAGCTGCGAGAGACCGAAGCGCTCGGCATTTTCAATAACCATGATAACGGCGTTGGGTACGTCCACTCCGACCTCTATGACCGTGGTGGCGACAAGGAGCTGAGTCTCTCCCGAAACGAATCGGCTCATCACGTCGTCCTTCTCGGACGCCTTCATCTTGCCGTGGAGCAGACCGACCCTGTAATTGCCGAAAAAGCCGCGCGAAAGATTCTCTGCGTAATTCTTGGCTGAGGCAAGTTCGCTCTCATCCTCCTCGACGAGGGGGCAGACGATGTAGCCCTGACGGCCGGCGTCAAGGTGTTTCCTGACGTAATTGAACGCTCGGGCTCTCTTGGAGGAATCGATGACAAAGGTATCGGTCTGCTGTCTGCCGGGAGGAAGCTCGTCCAGTACCGAGATATCAAGGTCGCCGTAAATCATCAGGGCGAGGGTCCTCGGTATGGGCGTGGCGGACATGACGAGCGTGTGCGGCCTGTCGCCCTTGCTGCCGAGAGCGCCGCGGTGCTTTACTCCGAAACGGTGCTGTTCGTCTGTGATTACAAGGCCGAGTGAGTTGAATTCCACGTCGTCCTGAATAAGGGCGTGCGTGCCGATGATAAGCCCGGTCTCGCCGGATCTGAGCCGCTCCTTGATCTTGCGTTTGTTCGCCGCCGTGACGGAGCCTGTCAGCAGCTCAATCTTTATATCCGTGTCCTTGAAAAGACGGACGCAGGTGTTGTAATGCTGACGTGCGAGTATCTCCGTGGGCGCCATGAACGCGCTCTGATATCCGTTGCCTGCGGCTGTGTAGATAAGCGCGGCGGCGACCGCCGTTTTACCCGAACCCACGTCGCCCTGAAGCAGACGGTTCATGGTGGTTTGCGATAACATCTGCTCCATGCTCTCACGGACAGCTCTTCTCTGTGCGCCGGTGGGTGTGAACGGAAGCAGGGAGAAGAATTCCTCTGTGAGATCCCTTTCGATTTTAACGGGGGTAGTTTCTTTGCGGTTGCCCTTCAGGAGCATCAGACCTATACGGAAGATGAAAAGCTCCTCAAATATGAGCCTGCGCCTTGCCTCGGACAGCATATCCTCGTCGGTCGGGAAATGCATCTCATGCACAGCCCTGTTGACATCCATCAGACACAGCTTTTCCCTGAGGCTTGCCGGCAGACATTCGGTGAAATAGTCGTTGCCCTGGATGTAGGCCTGCTTTATGAGTTTTTCGATGTATTTTGAGTTGATGCCTGCGCTCTGCCTGTATACCGGCACAAGCCTTTCGCCGCCTGCGACGGGAGCTACCATCGGCGACGACATTTGACGCCGTCTGTAATTGTCCTCGATTTTTCCGTAGAACAGATATTCTCTGCCCGCCTCGAGCGATTCGGCGGTATATTTGCTGTTGAAAATCGTTATATCCATAAGACCGCTGCCGTCGGTGACGACGGTTTTGTAAATGGTCATGCCCTTCCTGATTTTCACCCCGTGCGGCTTGTGGTTTACAATGGCCTTTATACAGCAGACCTCGCCGACGGGGGCTTCAAAGATCGGTGTTATCTTTCTCCAGTCAAGGTAGTCCCTCGGATAAAAGCGCAGCAAATCGCCGACGGTGAAAATGCCGAGCTTTGCAAGTATCCCGGCTCTCTTTTCACCGACTCCCTTTAAAAACCGGATGTTGGTGTCCTTATCCATCAATCAGCATTCCAATCTTTGATATTGTAGAAGCAGTCCGTGGGGGAGGTCTCAATGCGCGTCTTAATTTTTGAGGATCGGATAACTATCCCGTCCCTGTACGCGATGGGGATGAAGGGCAGATCGTCTGCGAACGCGTCAAGGAAGCTCTGCATATTGATCTCGCCCTTTTCAAAGCTCCTGTACGCGTTTGCGGCGGCGGATTCCGTGTTGATGCCGTATTCAAGCCCGGCTCCTTCGGTGAAGAATGCACTGAGATCGAAGCTGCAGGGCAGGGCAGTCTCCCCGAGGTAGATGTCAAAGTTTTCGTTTTCCACTCTGTAAAGATACTTGGAGTAAGGCAGTTCGATAAGCTCCACCTGTATATCCGCCTTGGCAAAATACTGCTGGATGCTCCTCGCCATGGATACCTTGAAGCTGTTGTCATTGTTCACGACAAGCCTGAGCTTCAGCTCCCGGCCGGAGGATGAACCTTTGTCGGACTTGAAGCCCGCCTCCTCAAGCAGCTTTACGCCTGCATTGAAATCATAATCGATGGGCGGGAGAGTGGCGGTTGCCGTCGCAAAAAACGACGGGTGGAACGGGCTTGATGTCTCGCGGGCGAAGCTCGAGAAGGAGACCGTGGCGAGATCCTTCCTGTTGAGCAGCAGAGCGAGGGCGCGCTTGACGCGGCTGTCCTTGAAGACGCTTTTTTCGCTGTTTATACCGAGATAAACAAAGTTGGTCATCTCAAAATCAGTGGCCGTTCCGGAATAGCTGTGGTAATCTCCGTCTGTGAATCTGTTCGTGTAAAAATCTATTTCACCCATTGAGAAGAGGTTCGGCACGGAGGATGCCTCGGTCACGTCCTTTAGACCGATATTATAGTATGTCGGTTGAAAGCCGCCGAGCCTGCTCTTGTTCGCGGAGAGGATCTTGTCGCTGCTGGAGCTCATGATTGAATATCTGCCGCTTCCGATAGGCGGGCTTGCGGAGGAATCGCCGCTCTTTTCCGTCTTGTCGGAATCCTTTTTGATTATGGGGAAGATCAGGTTGTTGGCCTCGTAGGGATTGGGGCTTTTCAGCTTGAACATCAGGCTTGTTCCCTCGCCCTCAACGGAGGAAATGTTGTTGAGCGTGATCGAATAGGCCTTGGACGCCTTTGCAAGCTTGAAGGAATATTTCACGTCCTCGGCGCCGAGGGTGGAGCCGTCGGAGAATTTGAGCCCCGATTTGATGTTTACGGTAAGGCTTTTGCCGTTGAGCTTGCAGTTTTCCGCGATAAGTGGCTGCGGCTTGAAGTTTTCGTCAAGCCCGTAGAGGGGATCGAAGAGCAGGGAGCAGAGATCCCTGTTCACGTCGGTCGTCGCCTTGTAGGGGTCGATTGGATCCGAACGCAGATAGGGTATGGTAAAATCTATCCTGCTTGTTCCCTGGGTCTGCACGGAGGTGGACTTGGGATCAAGATTGGATATGGTGTTGATGACGGCCTGCTTTGCGTTGCAGCCGCTGAAGGTCAGCGCCGTCAGAATAAATGCGAGGGTGAGAGCAAACGCTCTTTTCAGCTTCATATTGATCTACCTTTCGTGCTATAAGTTATCAAATGTTTATTTCGCAGCAGAACGGTTCCGCGCCGGTCGCCTTGCCGCTGTTTTCATCAATCTCAAATATACAGCCGTTCATCATCATACTGCCGCTGTCGACAGCGAAGAATTTCTCCGGCATAGAGGTCTTCAGCGCGCGGATGATTATATCAGGCTGAACTCCGAGCACGGACTCCCTCGCGCCGCACATCCCGAGATCGGTTATATAGCCCGTTCCTTTCGGGAGGATCCGGGCGTCAGCCGTCAGCACATGGGTGTGGGTGCCGAAAAATGCTGAGACCCTGCCGTCCGCGTAATAGGCGAGAGCCTGCTTTTCACCGGTTGACTCTGCATGGAAATCCACTATCCTGATACGGCAGTCCTCAAGCTCTTCAAGGGCCGCATCCAGGCTGTCGAACGGATTGGCGTACGAGGAATTGAAAAACGCCGTTCCGATAAGGTTTATCACTCCGATACGGTATTTCCCCATGTCTATAACGCTGATACCGTTTCCGGGGCAGGAGGGGTGCATATTGTACGGCCTGAGAAGATCGTGGCGTTCGTCGATGTACGGGAAGATCTCCTTGCGCCTGAAGACGTGGTTGCCCGTGGTTATCAGGTCTACTCCGTAGCAAAAAAGCTCATTCGCCGAGGACGGCAGGATCCCGTTCCCGACCGCCGAATTCTCACCGTTTGCTATACAGACGTCAATGTTATATTTCTTTTTTACGTCATTAAGGCTTTTGCAGACGACGCCGCATCCGCCGCTGCCGACTATGTCGCCGAGAGCCAGAATCCTCATAGCTTGCGCTCCTTGAAAAGCCGGTCTACTGAATAATATATTTCCGGCTTGATAAAATATGATCCCTTTTGAGAAAGCGGACGATACAATCATCCGCATATATTATATCAAACCAAAGAGCAAAAGTACATAAAAAAGGAAATAATTATTGACATGGTATCAAAAAAATAATAAAATTAAAGCATATTCAAGAGGATTGGAGAAAAATCATGAAAAAGTATGTCAAAAGAATAATCTGTGTTATCATTGCCGTTTTGATTCTGACGCCCGCTGCTTTCGTCGGAGCGTCGGCGGCTTCGGCGCCTGTGTTCGAGCTTCGTCTGTCACGCTCGGGCAATACGGTCGCCGCAGTATTCAAGCTCAAGAGCGGAAACTTTGACGCGCTCGACGTAAGGATAGACGTTTCGTCCAAGGTCACGTCCTGCACCTACCTGAGGCTCTCTCAGCAGATGAAGGATACCCGCGACCGCTATGAGGATGAGGGCTATCCCTTCACCTATGCCGGCAACGCCGGGACAAGGAGCTTCGGTATTGCTACGCCGAAGCCGGTCGAATCAGAGGCGGACGTATGTGAGATCGGCTTTACCGTAAACGGCAGGGTCACGGCCTCTGATTTTAACGCTGTGATAATCAACTGCGAAACCGTTGACAAATCGCAGTCTTATAACGTGACGGATAGCGTCAAAGTGAAAACAGTGGACGGAGAGCTGTCTTTTGAAGAGGACAGCATAACTATGGATTTCAAGTCACATAAGAAGCTTGAGCCGGTCACCAACCTTTCCGCCGGTGATATTGTCTGGACGTCCTCCAACCCGCAAATAGTCTCCGTTGACGAAAACGGCAATATCAGCGCACTCAAAAAAGGCAGGGCGACCGTAACGGCTTCGAGCGCAGACGGCAGTGCATCGGCCTCTGTTGACGTGACCGTCAAATATACAGGGTTGCAGTGGTTCATTATAATCGTGCTTTTCGGCTGGATCTGGTACGTCTGATAAGCAGCAGAGCATAAATCGACTGCCGGGAGTCTTTTCCCGGCATGATTATTTTAATAAATCAACGGAGTGATAATTATGTGCTTTAAGAGAAAGAGCAGGGAGCCTGCCGACGTTGCGATATTCGGGCTTGATTTCCTGAGCGACGAGGCGAAAAAAGCGTTTGAGATCCTCGAATTCAAAACTACGGGCGAGCTCAGGGAGAAGGTCGCGGATAACCTCTATCTCGATTATTGCGTAGAGAGCGGCGGAGTCGCCGACAGAAGTATTCTGTATGAAATGAGAAGCGCCGTGTACTTTGCCAAGACGGTAAAGCCCGACCCCAAAAAGCTTCGCTGGTGGTACTGGAAGGATTCAAACACGGAGAATGATCCACTTGATGAAGAGTGAAAGCTACCTGCCCACTAAGCTGGCGTGCTACACCGGATATTTTGTCCAGGCGATAATAAACAACCTTGCTCCGCTGTTTTTTGTGATTTTTCAAAATGAATTCGGAATAAGCTATTCGCAGATAAGCTGGCTTATAATGATAAATTTTGCAACGCAGATATGTGTGGACGTCCTCTCCGTAAGGATAGTGCCGAAGCTTGGCTACAGAGCCTCCGTTGTCGGTTCGCATATTCTCAGCACGGCGGGGCTGGTGATGCTCGGCATTCTTCCCCGGACCATGAGCAATCATTTTGCCGGCATGGTGATACCGATAGTGACCTACGCCACGGGCAGCGGCCTTATCGAGGTTCTGATAAGCCCGATAATCGAGGGGCTACCCCTCAAAAACAAATCGGGCGAGATGAGCCTTCTGCATTCGTTCTACTGCTGGGGCCAGCTTGCGGTGGTTATTTTTACCACGCTTGCCGTCAGACTTTCGGGCAGTGAGAACTGGCCGTTCATAGCAATTGTCTGGGCGATAATACCGTTCGTGAATATTTTCGCATTTATGAAGGTGCCGATAATCCCTCTCGTCGGGGACGACGAAGAGGAGATGAAGATATCGGAGATGTTCCGCAACAGGACTTTCCTTCTGTGCGCCCTGATAATGTTCTGCTCCGGAGCGAGCGAGATCTCGATGGTTCAGTGGGCTTCCGTATTTGCCGAAAAAAGCCTCGGCGTCTCAAAGCTGACGGGCGATCTGTTAGGCCCGGCGCTGTTTGCGCTGATGATGGCTTCAATGAGGGTGGTATACGGCTTTATCGGTGACAGGATAAACGCCGACCGTGCGCTCACCCTCAGTGCTGTCGGCAGCGCCGCGGCATATCTGATAACAACGCTTGCCGGAGCACCAATGCTGTCGTTTATCGGCTGTGCGTTCTGCGGCTTTTCCGTCGCCGTGATGTGGCCGGCTACGCTGAGCCTTGCGGCGTCAAAGCTGAAATACGGCGGAACCGCAATGTTCGCCATGCTAGCCATGTTCGGCGATCTGGGCTGTTCCTTCGGCCCGTGGCTGGCAGGGCAGGTGTCCGACGCGGTAAAGGACGTCGACGGCTTTTTTATGGATCCGCTGAAATTCGGACTGATGATAGACGTGATTTTCCCGGCCACTATGTTTGTTGCCCTGTTTGTCCTGCGCTCCGGGACAAAAAAGAAGCGAAAAACCGAATAAAAAATCCATCACCAAAGGAGCATAAAACAAAGTGCGCCATCCTGTCTTTTTGCGTCTTACATAACTGCACACCGGTTTTGATACATACATATCTTAAAGGGTGTGCGGTTTTTTGTTTAAACTTGCTGTTGGTCAAATGACGGACTGGTTTTTGTTACTTATGACCATTATCATACGTTTTATGAAATCATATAGGAGATGGTATAGTGAAAAAAGCAACTATAGATTTAACCGATTGCAAATACTTAATGGAATTACACGAAAGGATAAAAGCGGGGCTGCATCTTGATGATGGATACGGCAGAAACATGGACGCATTTTGGGATGAAATCAACCGGAATATCCCGTATAAATTTATTACGGTCAAGGGCAGTAAAACCGTGTCAAAAGAATTAGCCGGCAAGGTTGAAATGATGCGTGAAATTTTGGAGAGAAACAAGCAGGATTGGGCGCA
>JAFSXA010000150.1 GCA_017450135.1 Clostridia bacterium
CACAGGGAAAAAGTCAAAGGAAATACTGCCGAGATAGAGGTTGATCAGCCGCTGCAGCTCCTTTACGGAGTGCGACGCTGTCGGCAGATTGGTAAAGAGATTCGACATCAGCGACATTTCAAACAGCTTGCCGGCAACGTCCTCCGAAAGCTCGAAGTAGAATCTCATATAGGTTATCTTGTCGTTAAAAGTCTCCGTCCTGAGTATCTTGACGCCCTGAGCTTCGCATGGCTCGGCAATATATACTATCGGCTCGGGATCAACGTCGGAGAGCTGTAAAACCGGCAGTGTCGCCATAGCCTCGGCGGAGTCGGGTGCAGTCTGCCAGTCGTACATTGCCCGGGTCTGTGCTCCGATCATCTCTTTCTGCTGTGCTGAAAAGCCCGAATACCTCTCCCTGATCGCCGCGTCAAAGTCGGCCTTCTGCTCGGCGTCAAGTCCCGGGGTTGCAAGCATCCTTAGCTCAAACAGCATACTGTCGTCAAATGCCTCGGCGGCAAGTTTTTCAAAATAATCCGTATCGGTCTCAGCCTTCAGACGCTCGCAGGCGCCGGTGAATTCGAGGAAGGTCTCCGGGTCGCCGCCGTAGAGCCTGCTCTGAAGTATCCTGAGCATGATCTCAAGCCCGCGGTGGCGCGAGGGCTCGTTGAGCGAGAATACCATCTCGCTCAGGTAAGCTTTCAGCTCATCCTTGTCAAAGCCCTTTTTCGTCTCGGCGGCGATTGTGTCGGTTATGAGCCTGTGTAGCTCGTCAAAATCCTCTCTGCGGCAGTTCTCCGCAGTTATTATCAGCCTGCACTGGGCAGTCTCGCCGTCGCAGTCCAGCTTGACATCCTCGGCAAGTCCGCTGTTGAGCACCGCACGTCTGAGCGGAGACTCATTGGAGGAACACAGATAGTCGCAGATGAGTTCGAGCGCAAGTATGGCATGGAGGTCGCGGTAATCGCCGAATATCCTGCCGAGGACAAGCATATCTCTCGGATTGTCCTTCTCGCTCTCTGAAATTGAAAACCTCTCCTCGATGCGTTCGGGCGTAAAGTCCTCCTGCATGCCGATCTCGACGTTGTCAAAGTCGAGGCTGAATTCAGTGAGATATTCACGGTCGAGGTACTCAGTGAGGGAATCGATATCCACGCTGCCGTCGACCTGAATGATGGAATTCGACGGATGGTAGTATCTTTTATAGACCTCGATGAATTTTTCATATGTGAGGTCGGGTATCGCCTCGGGGAAGCCTCCGGAGACGAAGCGATAGCAGGTCTGAGAGAACATCCTGCGGTTCAGGACAGTTTCAACCACAGCCTGGGGATCGGCAAAGACTCCCTGCATCTCAGAGAAAACAACGCCCTGAACGGACGGCTCGCTGTTTTCATCGACCTCGTAGTGCCTGCCCTCCTGCAGGAAGGCTCCGGGATTCTTCAAAAAACCGGGGTGGAAAACAGCGTCGAGATAGACGTCGGCAAGGTTCATGAAATCCTTGTCGTTCCTGCTCGAAATGGGATAGACCGTCTTGTCGGGATAGGTCATCGCGTTCAGGAAGGTCTGCATAGAGGTCTGGAGCAGCTTCACGAACGGATCCTTTACCGGATATTTTTCCGAGCCGCAGAGCACCGAATGTTCAAGAATATGGAACACGCCGGAATCGTCGTCCGGAGTTGTCCTGAATGCTATGGAGAACGTCTTGTTATCGTCCTCGCGCCTTGACCAGATCAGCTCCGCACCGCTGGCAAGATGGCGAAAGCTCCAAAGCTCTCCGCCGATCTCCGCGACCGGCTTTTTTCTCAAAAGTTTAAATCCATGCAGTATTTCATTTATTTCCATATCAATTCTCCGTATTCGCAAGATATGACAGCGCACTGTGCAGGGCGACGTTGCCCTCGCCCACAGCCTTCGCTATCTGATACGGCGCGCCCGTGCAGTCCCCTGCCGCAAAGCAGCCGTCAATATTCGTCCTCATCCGTCTGTCTACGGCTATCACGCCGTTCTCTGTTTCAAGCCCCGAGAGCAGCACGTCGGCGGCAACTGCCTGCTTGATAAAAAACACGCCGTCGACCTCGATCCTATCGCCGTTTTTAAGCTCAATGCCATCGACCTTATCCGTGCCTGTAACGGCGGCGATCCTTCCCTCC
>JAFSXA010000014.1 GCA_017450135.1 Clostridia bacterium
CGCCGCCCTCTATTACGGCGCCTTCAATGAGGATGAGATACCGAGAGCGTTCGAGGTACTGCAGAAGCTTATACACGAGGCCGGCGACAGCATGGACTGCGGCATCCTCGGCTCCAGGACGATGTTCCACGTCCTCTCACGCATGGGATACAGCGACCTTGCCCTCCATATGATAGCAAAGCCGGACTATCCCTCGTTCGGCAACTGGATAGCCAGAGGCTCGACCTCCATGTGGGAAAACTTTGTTCCGGAGGGTAAAAATCCGTGGTCGGCAAGCCACCACTTCTTCGGAGATATCTCCGCGTGGTTCATCAAAAACCTCGCAGGCATAATCCCAAATCCCGATTATGACGACTGCAATTATATACTGGTATCGCCGTGCTTTGTGAAAGCTCTTGACAGCGCGGCAGGCAGCTACTCCGCCCCGGGCGGAACGGTCGTCGTAGAATGGAAAAAGACGGACGGCGAAGGCGTAACGCTGAAGATCGCCGCCGACAGCGGACTGAGGGGCAGGATCAAGCTCCGCGATAATTGTACCTTCGCGGACGGCTCGACCGAAAAACCGCTGAAAGCAGGAACTTATTCCATCAATTTAGCATGACCAAAAAACCGCCTTAGGGCGGTTTTTTATCGTCATCGAGCGACAAATTACTCATCTCCAAATTGACACCGGACTTGGGTTATAATATAATATAGAGCAGTGAGGAGATGTATTTATGGCAAGGAAAAGCGGCGTGCTGATGCACATATCTTCCATCCCCGGCCCGTACGGGATCGGTACCTTCGGCGACGGGGCAAGGCGTTTTATAGATTTTTTAGCCGACATGGATTTTTCGGTGTGGCAGGTGCTGCCCTTTCACCCCGTAAACATGAGCAACTCTCCCTATGAGAGCGAGAGCGCGTTTGCCGGCAATCCCCTCTTTATAGACCCCGAGGAGCTTGTCAGGGACGGGCTGATCTCCCGTGAGGATGAGAGAAGCTGTGTTTACGACGGCAGTCCCTATACCGCAGATTACGCTTTCGCGGCAAGAACAAGGGATCGCGTGCTGAGAAAGGCTTATGAAAACGCCGGCGCCGACGTACTCTCAAAGGTTAAGGAGTTTGCCGACAGTCACGAATGGGTACGTTCCTACGCGCTGTATAAGGCTCTCAAAAACGCCGAGGGCGAACTGCCGTGGTATGAGTGGAGACAGGAGCTGATAGATTATAACAGCGCGTCGGAATACGCCGACGAACACGAGACGGGCTACATCGAGTTTGTCCAGTACGAGTTTTTCAGGCAGTGGGAACGCATCAAAAGCTACGCCGCGTCAAGGAATATCAAGATCCTCGGAGATATGCCCATCTACGTCTCCTTTGACAGCGCGGACGTATGGAGCAACAAGGAGCTGTTCATGCTCGACCCCGACACCGGCCGGGCGAGCGAGGTCGCCGGAGTTCCGCCGGACTATTTTTCAACGGACGGCCAGCTCTGGGGCAATCCGCTTTACAACTGGGAAGCTATGGAGGCGGACGGCTTCAGATGGTGGAAAAACCGAATCAGGGAGGAATTGAATATATACGACTCCCTGCGCATCGACCATTTCCGCGGCCTTGCGTCATACTGGGCGGTCGACGCGGATTCCGAAACAGCCAAAAACGGCAGATGGAAAACCGGGCCCGGGATGAAGCTTTTCAACGCCGTGAAGGACGTAATAGATGGCCACGAGATCATAGCGGAGGATCTCGGCGTATTCGGCGACGACGTGGTCAAACTGCTTGAGGACACCGGCTTTCCCGGAATAAGGGTGATACAGTTCGGCTTCGATCCCAGTTCCGACAGTACCCATCTGCCGCACAATTATCCGAAAAATTCTGTTGCCTGCATAGGCACTCACGACAACAATACCCTGCTCGGTATGCTTTGGGAGGCCTCGCCCGACGAAAGACAGTTTGCCCTCGACTACTGCGGCTTTGACGGCGGCAACTGGGGCGACGGCGGCTTCAATTCGCCTTCGTGCAGAAGAATTATCGAAACCGTGTGGCGTTCAAGCTCAGACACGGCGATCATCGCCTTTCAGGATATGTGCGGCTTCGGCTCAGACGCGAGGATGAACACGCCCGGGGTGGCGGAGGGCAACTGGCTTTTCCGTACAACGGACGGCACGATCGGCTCGGTCGATAAAGAATACTTCAAAAAGATCAACCGTATTTTCAGGCGCGGATAAAATCTAAATACGATAAACGGCAGGGCACGGAGACTCTTTCCGCGCCCTGTTGATCTATTTATATAAGCTGTCTCAGCCTTTTTTTACACCTGTGTCGATCATTATCATAATATCCCGTCTGCCTATCGCTCCGTCGCCGTTGCAGTCCGCCGCTGTAAGCGCGGCTCTGTCAGCCGATATCAGCCCTTCCTTGAGGCACTGAGCCGCTACCGCGTCCTGCGCGTCGCAGAAGCCGTCAGAGTTCACGTCGCCGTAAACCGCAACTATGTATTCCGCCATCAGCTCACCGCCGTAAGTCACGGTTACAGTATCGCCCGTGGCGACAAATACTCCCCCGTACTCATAGCGCACCTCACCTGCAGCGGAATAAAGGCTCCAGCCGAAGGCGGCCGCGTCACCGGAGGCACAGCGGATTAGGCCTTTGAGATCGTCTATGACGGCGTTCGGATCGTCGGTCGACAGCACGGTGCCGGTGAAGACGGTCTCGATACCGTCGCCGGCAGCGTATTTTGCCGCGGCACTGTTCTTAACGCAGTTTATGACAATCCCCTCATTACCGTCGAACGCGGAACGTCCCACCTCAGCCACGCTCGGAGGTATGAAAACATTTCTGAGTCCGCAATCGGCAAAGGCGCTGTCCCCGATGGAGAAAAGGCTCCCGGGTAAGCTGATTTCCGTAAGACCGTCACAGCCTTCAAACGCCCCGTCGAGGATGAGTCTCGTCCCCTCGGCAATTTCACAGAGGCCGGCGACAATATCCGGATCCGCGCTGACAAGACAGCCGCCGAGATACAACACTCCGTTGACCCAATTTGAACCTTCATTGTAAAATCCGCTCAGATCAAAGGCCTTGCCGCCCACACAGGCTATGGATGAAGCTCCGCTTATATCTATATCAGTCAGGCTCGCGCACCTGTAAAACGCCTTCAGTCCTATTTTCCAAACGCTGTCGGGTATGGATACCCTTATAAGCTTACTGCAACCGCAGAACGCGTATTTCCCGATTATTTCTATCCCCTCAGGGACGGTGTATGCAGCACGGCTGTTACCGCACGGATACTGCAGAAGCGCGGCTGTTTCGCGGCAAAAGAGGACTCCGTCCTCGGAAAAATAATCCCTGTTCGACCCGTCGACGGTGAAGCTCTCTATTCCCGTGCAGTTGTAAAAAGCTGAATCCCCGATATTTACAACGCTCCCGGGTATTTCCACAGAGGAAACATTCCTGCAGCCCGACAGCGCATATTCAGCGATGCTGACCGTTCCGTCTCTGACGGTGAGCCTGCCCGACGGCGACACGGCGGAGATCAGATGAGAGCCGATATACACAGTCCCGTCGCTATTGATACCGGCTGAGCACGGAGCGGCGGAGAATGCGTATCTGCCGATATTCACCACCGTATCCGGGAGACTGACGTCGGCAAGCGAGGTACAGCCGTAAAAGGCTCGCGAGCCTATCCCGTATACCGTGCCGGGTATGCTCAGACGGTCAAGCGATACACACTCGGCAAAGGCGCTGTCGCCTATCTCCCTTATGCCGTTCGGTATTCTGACCGAAGCGAGCGAGGCACACCCCTCAAAGCATGACGGAGGCACCTCCGCTATGCCGTCGGGCAGGGCTACCGTCCCGAGGGCGGCGCAGTTTTTGAATGCGGCGCTGCCGAGTACACTCAGCCCGTCCGGCAGGCTGACGTTCTCAAGAGCGGTACAGCCCTCAAAAGCAAAGCTGTCTATACGTTCGAGCGAGGCAGGCAATTCAACGCTTTCAAGCTCAGTGCAGTCTGTGAAGGCGCCCATACCTATCCACCTGAGCTGA
>JAFSXA010000151.1 GCA_017450135.1 Clostridia bacterium
AGATCGGTATCCCACGTGCAGGCAAGCAGAGTCGCACAAGGCCAAGCCGTTGTGTAGATACCGGTGCAGGTCTCGAGCCTTAGCCCCGCAGGGCCGTCCGCGGTCGGGAAAGCAGGTATGCCGAGCCTCTTTATTCCGCCGAAGCAGCCGGTATTCGCAACACCCGTCACGGGCTGGCCGCCGACCATAAACATCAGCTCGTCAAGCGTCATCTGGGCGATAAACTCATCGAGTCCGATATCAGTTCCGACTCTGTCAAATGTCACCAGCTCATCCGGCGCTTTGGCTCCTGAAGGTTCGTGGCTCTCATAGCCATAGCTCTCCCCGCCCATTGGCAGAGGCTCGAAGCTGCCGTCGGACAGCATCCTTTTGCTGAGCTTGAAGGGTCTGCATCTCTGCGTGAGCTGTTCTGTCACCCTGTCCTCATCGACCTTGTATACATAGTCAAGCTCAACGGTGTTTTTAACCGACGTCCCGACGAAAAAGCGGTAATCGCCCTTTTCGAGGACATAGGCGGATTTCTGTATTTTGCCGAGGTCGTCAAAGCTCGCCATAAGGTTTACTTCAAAGCTCATTGCCAGAGTCTCGCTCTCACCGGGAGCGAGCAGCCCCGTCTTGCGGAAAGCGCACAGCTCCTTGGCGGGCTTGCCGAGCTTGCCCTGCGGAGCAGAGTAATAGAGCTGAACGACCTCTCTGCCGGCTCTATTACCGGTATTTTTTACATTGAGGGCAAGAGTGATCCTGCCGCTGTTTTCGCCGCAGACCGCTCCGCTCAATTCAAAACCGGTATAGGAGAGTCCGTAGCCGAAGGGATATCGCACCCTTTCAGCCGCCCCGGGTATAGTCTCAAAATACCTGTAACCGACATAAATATCTTCGGAATAATTAACATATAAGAAATCATCGTTAAACTCGCGGCTCGACGGGTAATCATCGTACGATTTGGCTATTGTATCAACAAGTCTGCCCGATGGGTTCACACTGCCGAAAAGGACGTCTGCGGCCGCACTGCCGCCCTCCATGCCGCCCTGCCAGACCATAAGCACGGCGTCGACCTTATCGTTATCGGCAAAATACTCACAGTCGATAATCCCTCCGGAATTGATGATTATCACAGTCTTTTCAAACGCTGCCGATACCCTGTCCACAAGGCTCTTTTCAAGCTCGGAAAGATAGTAGTCGCCCGGTATGGGTCTGCGGTCGACTCCCTCGGCGGAGAATCTGCTGATTGTTATGATCGCGGTCGTCGCCGCAGCGGACGCCGCCTTTATCAGCTCATCCGGCACCTCCGGCTCCTTAACGTGCATACTCGCAAATGTGTCATAGGTTATATCGTCGCGCTTTTGGCAGAACTCCATGGCGTTGACGATATCCCAGGTCGCGTTTATCTGTTCCTGCGTGGGGATATTCACGCTCTCCCTTTTAACGTAATCCTGATAGAATTCGATGAGCGGAAGAAATATCCTGTCATCCTGCGTATGCTCGCGGAAGCCCTCGTATATGTTGCGGATATAGGGGCAGTAAACGTCGCCGCTGCCTCCGCCGCCCTTGATGTATTCAATATTCGCCTTGCCGAAAAGCGCAAAGCTCTCGCCCTCTGAAAAGGGCAGTGCGCCGCCGTTGTTTTTAAGCAGAACGATGCCGTCTGCCGAGGCTCTGCGCGAAAGGGCGATATGCTCGCGCGAGGCGGTCACACATCTGCCGTCCGCACCGAGCGGTATACAGGGCTGATACTTGAATCTTGCATATTTTTCCATTATTCAGAACCTCCCGGGTCAGATATATCTTACTGTCTCCTCAATAGGCTTCATCAGCCCGTGCCTCTCGGAGGGCTGTGATTCCTCGTCCGGATAGCCGAAGGGCATGAACAGGACAGCCCTCTCGTTTTCCGGCAGGCCGAACGCTTTTTCAAGCTCGGAATTCGCGAAATAATTGCACCAGCAGGTGCCTATGCCGAGCTCCTGAGCCTCGAGCATGACGTGGGTCGCCACTATGCTGACGTCCTCCACTCCGGAATGGATGCCAGCCTCGAGCGGATTTTTCCACTCCTCGTCCGTGTTGTATGTAAAGATAAACGCGCACGGCGCACCAAAAACGCAGGGCGACAGCTCGTTGAGCTTTTTCATCGCGTCAGCGCTCCTGAGCACATATATCCTGTGCGGCTGATTGTTCTTGCCGGTGGGGGCTGCGTTGCCCGCCTCAAGCATTTTTTCAAGCTTTTCCGGCTCTACCTCTCTGTCGGAAAACTTTCTGACAGAGTATCTCGCTTTTGCCAGTTCAAGAAAATCCATACAATACCTCCCGTGTATCGTTATTCTATACCGTCGATAGAGTAGTTATGTATAAAAGCCACCGGAGCGCGGGTCACATCCAAAACGTGGAACAGCGAACCGTCCTCCGCCTTCCATATCGTAAGACCCTCGGCCTCCACCTTGTCGCTGCCGACGTCACGGGTAAACGCAAGGCTCACCTCGCCGGTCTCGCAGTCGAGCTTGAAAACGTCCTTGTAGCGGCTTCTGCTGTTGTCGGATGAAAGATACAGCGTGCCCTTGTAGAACTCTGCGCCCTGAATACGGTCAAGAACACCGACGCCGGTCAGCGGTATCTCGCGGACAAGCTTCAGGGAATCATG
>JAFSXA010000152.1 GCA_017450135.1 Clostridia bacterium
ACACTCACGAAAAACGAGGGTACTGTTGAGATCGAAAAGGCGCAGTATAAGCTGAACGCCGCCAAGGCGAGATACAGCACGATAGACGATGAGTATACCAAGCTCAAGGAGGAGACGGACAGGAAGATCGCCAATCTGAACGGTGATCTCAAGAAATACCGCGCGATTCTTAAAAACGCCGATTCAATGACCTGGGAGGCGACTCCGCAGACGGCGCTTGCCGGCAACAAGAATTTTTCGCGTTCGCTTGACAACGTCCACTCGATTTCCCGCGTCTTTCCTGTTCTCTTCCTGCTGACCGCCATGCTCGCTTGCTTTGTGATCATGGTCAGAAACATTGAGGAGGAGCGCTCGACCATCGGCATTATGAAGGCGATCGGTTACAGTGATTTTGCCATTTTCCTGAAATACGTCTTTTATTCGGTCATCGCCTGGACGGCCGGCGCTTTGCTCGGAGTTATTATCGGAGCTATATTCTTCCCTGCGGCAGTTTCATCAATCTACGCGATAATCTATGAGATACCCTCAATAGGCATAGTCTATAATCCGTGGTACGTTTCTTACGGACTGGAAGCTTCGGCAGCGGCGGTTCTGGCGGCTACGATAGCGGCCACGTCGAGGGAGCTTGTGTATAAGCCTGCGGCTCTCCTCAGGGCAAAGAATATCAATTTCAGCCGCAGAGTCTGGCTCGAGCGGTTCCCGGGTCTGTGGGACAAGCTGAATTACGGAATGGTCTTCGTGGCAAGGGCTGTCTCCAGAAGCAGGCGCAGGCTCTTTGTCGGGACGGTCGGCGTCGCGTGCTGTACCGCGCTTATCCTCTCCGCCTTCGGCCTTGCAAACTCCGCAGACGCCGTCTCGGGAGTTCAGTATTCCAAGAACGGAGTTTTCAAATATGACGTTCAGCTCACGCTCAGGAGCGCTCAGACGAGCGGCAGCTCGGATATCCTTGAAAGCGTTTTGAACGACAAGCGAACCGAAAACGCCATGCTGATCTCCATGGATACCGCAAACGTCTCCTCGACCCAGTACGGCAGCAACGAGAATTACTCAGCGAGGATCATCACCTTTGATGACAAGGATGAGGCCGGAGAATTTGTGAGCTTTAAGCTCAAGGAAGGCTCCGCCGGGCTTGACGGGGGAGTCCTTGTCAGCGAAAAGCTCGCCAAGAACAGCGGCGCACGCGTCGGAGAGTCAGTCTACCTGACAAGTGCGGACGGCTCTGTCCACTCGGTAAAGATCAACGGCGTGGTCAAAAACTATATCAATGATTATGTTTATTTTTCCAAGCAGTGCTACGTCGAGACCTTCAACGATGAACCGGCGCTCAAATACATCGTCTGCAACGTCAAGGACTATATGTCCGAGAATGACATTGCAAAATTTGCCTCGGATTACCTGAAGCTGCAGGATATTACCGGCGCCGCCACCGCTAAGAACATGGAGGAATCCATCAACGATTCCATGAGCCGGGTAATGGCGGTCGTAGTGTTGTTCATAATCTCCGCCTGCGTCCTCGCCGGCATAGTTATGTATACCGTGGCAAATATCAATATCAGCGAGCGTGTGCGCGAGGTTGCGAATATCAAGGTCGTCGGCTTCAGCGACAACGAGGTTTTGCTGTACGTCAGCCGTGAAAATATTATTTCCACGATCTTCGGACTGATAATAGGCATAGTGTTCGGCATCTTTTTCAACAGCACGCTTGTGAGCTTCATTTCCTCCGACACCGTGGCGTACAACGAGAGTCTCTATTGGTGGAGCTATGTTGCGACCGCGCTGATAATTGCCGTTGTAGCGGTGCTTGTATCCCTCCCTCTCGTCATGAAAATAAGGAAGATAAATATGGCGGAGACAATGAAATCGATAGAACAGTACAGCTGATCCGCCAAGGACAAACATCTGATAAAACAAAGCGCAGTATGCAGCAAGAGTTTCTGCTGCATACTGCTGTTTTGGTATCAGACGGGAGCGGCTATCCCCGAATCAAGGAGCCTGTCGATTCTTTCCTTTACATCTTCGCGCGGCTCGGTGAGCGGCAGTCTGTAAATACCCCTGTCAAGCCCGAGCCTTTTCATGGCGTATTTTACCGGTATCGGGTTCACGTCGGCAAAAAGCGCAGAGCAGATGTCAGCGTATCTGAGCTGCAGGTCGGCGCATTCCCGGGTCATGCCGGCAACTCCTGCGGTGGCGAGCTCGTGCGTCTCGCGTGGGAGTATGTTCGCAAGCACGGATATGACCCCTTTTGCCCCGAGGGAGGTGAACGCCGCGATCTGATCGTCGTTGCCGCTGTAGACGTCCAGCCGGTCCCGGCAGAGGCGCATCGTCTTCAGCAGGGATGAGATACTGCCGTTTGCCTCCTTGACGGCGACGACGTTTTCTATCTCGCAGAGCCTTGCATAGTCCTCGGGCATTACGTCGAGCCCCGTGCGCGACGGCACGTTGTAGACGATTATCGGGATGTTCACTGCATCGCTTATCCTGCGGTAGTGATCCGCCAGCCCGTCGGCAGAGCATTTGTTGTAGTACGGAGTCACAACGAGCAGGGCGTCCGCGCCGTCCTTTTCGGCGTTCACGCTTGCGGCGACGGCAAGCTCGGTGTTGTTAGACCCCGTGCCTGCTATTACCGGGACTCTGCCCGCCGCCGCCCTGACAGCGGCTCTGACTATCCTGCGGCGCTCAGTGCTCGTGAGTACGGCGCCCTCTCCGGTCGTGCCGCAGACCACTATCGCGTCCGTCCCGTTCGTTATTTGAAAGTCCGTCAGTCTTTTCAAAGCCTTGATATCAACTTTACCGTCCTCGTCGAACGGCGTTATCAGCGCGCACGCCGATCCCGTAAAAACAGTTTTCTCCATTTGATACAGCTCCTTAAAGAATATAAAAAAGCCGTACCGACTCACTTTGAACGTCGATACGGCTTTGGTTTCCGAATGTTTATCTGTCCATATATCCCCTGGCACAGAGAAGCTCCGCGAGCAATACTGCTCCGCCGGCGGCTCCGCGCAGAGTGTTGTGGGACAGGCAGACGAATTTGTAATCGTACTGGGTATCCTCCCTGAGTCTGCCTATGCTGACCGCCATGCCGCCCTCAAGCTCTCTGTGAAGCTTTGTCTGGGGCATATCGTCCTCATAGAAGTAGTTCAGGAAATGCTCGGGCGCGCTGGGAAGTCCGAGCTCCTGGGGCGCTCCCTTGAAGCCTTTCCAAATTTCTATGATTTCATCCCTGGAGGGCTTTTTA
>JAFSXA010000153.1 GCA_017450135.1 Clostridia bacterium
CCGTTGGCGGTCGAGGGCTGTCTCTGCTTTGCGAGCAGGACGCCCCTGAGCTCAAGCCCGTCCTCCGGAACCTCCGCCATGGGATACTTGCTCTGCAGCGGATAGAAGGTCGCAGTCGCCGCGCCGGCATTGCCGCTCTCCCCCTCGGAATCCGTGTAGGTTGAGGTTGATGTGCCGGTATTGTGATAGGTAACGCCGTAATCCCAGAGTGTCCCGTCCTCATAATGCTCGCTCCCGGCAAGAGCGTACCAGCTTGCTCCGTCCCGGGATACCCAGACCTGGCCCGGCTCCTGAGTGGTCTTTGCGGCGTTGAAGGCGTTGCCCCTTATGATGAAGTCAACGCCGTAAGGATTGCGCGGATCATTCTTGATCTCGTTCTCAAATCTGTATATCGCGTAGCCGCCGAAGTTGCCGAGCGACACCGTATGGTCGCCCTCCTTCAGCGTGTTTTCTATCCCGGAGCCGTAGCTTCCGTTCGTATACTGGCTCGGAGCGCAGAGATATCCGGTCACATACGCCTCGGTATCACGGGCAAAAGCCCGTAGCTGAACCGGCGCAAATAACAGCAGCAGCAAAACCGCCGAAAGGATGATGCTTACACTTCTTTTCATTCAGAATTCCTCCTCTGTTTTCTCATATGATTCCTCTGCTTCTTTTCCTTTGAGGATTCCCTGAGACCCGCCGCCTCGAGCGCCCACGGCCAAGGCCCGAAGAAACCCTTGATCCTGTTGACGTCCGGCGGCGAAAAGTCCGATTTTTTCGGCAGTCTGCCCTTTTCGGCCGAAACTGCGCGGAGCATATCGAGATATTCCTCAGCAGTTGTCTTTTCCGACATATTATCACCAACCTAAAAGCGCCCTATCCGACAGGATAAGGCGCATACCGACAAAATCCGTATCCGTATAAGGATACAGAGTACACATCTTTCCTGCCCAAAGTCAATATCCTGTGCGCCGGGTAATCCGACTTATGATCGTCAAAGATCAATTACGGTAATGGCAGTTGCGACGGATTTTCACCGAACTTCCCGCCGGCGCCGGAGTTTTTTATAATAATAGCATATAGATACAGCTTTGTCAAACACAAGACCGCCCCGTTTTTTCGACATATCTTTCAATTATTAATTTTTTATTAATTATAGGTGGAAACAATTGACTATCGGTCATTTTTGGATATAATAATAGTATAGAAAATGACTTTCGGTCATTTTGTGAGAGGGTGAAAAAATGAGCAAGGTTTCGGAAAAGCAAAAAACCAAGCGTTCGAGCATACTGGATTCCGCCTATGAGCTTTTCATAAGCAAGAGCTTCAGCAGCACGTCCATTGACGACGTCGTCAAAAAGGCGGGCATAGCAAAGGGAACCTTCTATCTCTATTTCAAGGACAAATACGATCTTTTGGACAGGATCGTCATCAAAAAAAGCCTCGATTTGCTCGAGTCCGCCTTTGAGACCCTCGGAGCGGAGAAAGAGAAAAGGGAGAACAACATGAGCTTTACCGATCAGATGCTCTTCCTCGTTGAGAGGATCGTGGACTCCATGCAGAGCAACAGGGAGCTCGTTGCTCTGATGAATAAGAGGCTGTTTTCCAACATCGGCGCATTGATAACAGATGAGAGCCACGGCCTCC
The DNA here is from genome assembly GCA_017450135.1 of Clostridia bacterium. Taxonomy (GTDB): domain Bacteria; phylum Bacillota; class Clostridia; order Oscillospirales; family Acutalibacteraceae; genus CAG-488. Next base: position 1,630 of record JAFSXA010000153.1, read on the forward strand.
GGGAGCATTTCGACAGCCTCATCGAGGATGGCGGCAAGCTCGGAATAAACAGGGAAGCCGCAATCAGAAAAATTTATATGACTGTCTCGACCGTCGGCTCCGTGTGCAGCGACGCGATAATCTACGGCAGTCCCTTCAAGCTCGGCGAGATCAGACCCGAGCTTATGGCGGCGGTGGCCGGTATACTTCACGAAGGGAGCGGGCCGAGAACATGAAACACTTTGCAAAGCTTATAGCTTATCATCCCAAGCTGATCGTTATCGTCGCGCTTATACTGCTGATACCGAGTGCGATCGGCTACGTCAATACCTTTGTAAACTACGATATACTCTCCTACCTTCCCGGGGATCTGGATTCGGTCAAGGGAGAAAACATCCTTGACCAAACGTTCAAAAGCGCGTCCACCTCGTTCCTGATAATAGATACTCAGATGCCGGCGAAGGATATTACAGAGATCAAGCAAAAGATTTCCGCTATAAAAGGCGTAAGCAGCGTCACGTGGGTGGACGATATCGCGGATATCAGCATACCGCAGGAGGCTCTGCCCCAGGCTGTGAAGGATATCTTTTACAGCAAAAACGGCCAATACACCTTAATGCTCGTCCAGTATGAGTACTCCGCGGTGGACACCGTGACGATGGACGCCGTGAACTCGATAAGGGACGTGATGAACAAGCAGTGCTTCCTGAGCGGCATGGGCGTTATAGTTAAGGACACCAAGGAGCTTGCAGACTCCCAGGCTCCGATATACATCGCGATAGCCATAGCTCTCTCCCTCGTCGTTATGACCTTCTGCATGGAATCGTGGCTGGAGCCCTGGGTGCTGTTAGCGGCGCTGAGCATCGCGGTGGTGTACAATATGGGCACGAACGTCTTCTTCGGTCAGATATCATATATCACGCAATGCATAGCCGCAATCCTTCAGCTCGGCGTAACTATGGATTACTCCGTTTTCCTCATAGACAGGTTCGAGGAGGAAAAGAAGCGCTTCCCGGATAAGCGCGACGCCATGGCAAGCGCGATACAGGGTTCGTTCGTCTCCCTCTCGGGCAGCTCGCTGACCACCATATTCGGCTTTCTCGCCCTGTGCTTCATGAGGCTGACTCTCGGCAGGGATATCGGTCTTGTAATGGCAAAAGGTGTTCTTTTCGGCGTACTCACTGTAACGATAATCCTTCCCGCTCTCGTCATTCAGCTTGACAAGCAGCTTCACAGATTCCGTCACAGAAGCTTCATACCTAAATTCAACAAAATCAACGCCTTCACGATAAAGCACAAGGGCATATTCGTTTCCGTATTTCTTATCCTGCTTGCACCCTCATTCATAATGCAGAACAACGTCAGCTTATACTATTCGATGGATAAGATGCTGCCGCCCGAGCTGCCGTGCGTAGACGCCCTGAACAAGCTGAAAAACGAATTCAACATGGCAACCTCGCATTTCATCATAGTGGACGACAGCATCGAAGATTCACGGCTCGTGATGATGGAGACCGAAATAAATGAGCTCGACGGCATAACCAATTCCATAGCCTACAACAGCTTTGTCGGCTCGGGGATACCGGATTCAATGATCCCCGATTCGCTGAAAAAGCTCGCCAAGGCAGGCGGCAAGCAGATGCTCCTTGTAAACTCGTCCTACGAGGCCGCTACCGACGAATGCAACGCTCAGCTCAATGCGATCAACTCGATAGTCAAGAAGTACGACCCGGACGGGAAGGTCACCGGCGAGGGCGCGCTTTACATGGATCTGCTGACGGTCGCCGCGCGCGATCTGAAGATAACCAACATCCTTTCCATCGCGTCCATCTTCCTGCTCATAGCCATAATATTCAAATCAGTCTCGATCCCCGCCATACTCGTGCTCTCGATCGAGCTTGCGATATTCATCAACAAAGCCGTTCCGTTCGTGACCGGCTCAACGATATCCTTCATATCGCCCATAGTCATCGGCTGCGTCCAGCTCGGAGCCACGGTCGATTACGCAATACTGATGAGCACAAGGTTCCGTGAGGAAATAAGGAAGGGAAAATCACGAAAAGAGGCTGTTATCGACGCCGCGAACGCGTCCGACCGCTCCATCTTCCAGAGCGCGATGGTATTCTTCGCCGCGACCTTCGGCGTGTTCATTATCTGCGACATCAGCATAGTCAAAGAGATCTGCCTGATGCTCGC
>JAFSXA010000015.1 GCA_017450135.1 Clostridia bacterium
CGATTGCGTGTTGCTGTGTGCCGACTGCGGCGAAATCTGCATGGAATGTGCGGCGGACGGCTGGTGCTTCGGCTGCGACACCTGCGCGGACTGCAACGGCGGCACTGCATGCCCCGACTGCGGTGAAAGCTGCCTTGAATGCGAGACCATAAGCCAGTGCAAATCGTGCTTCCACTGCGCCGACTGCGCTGCCGTCTGCGAAAGCTGCGGCGACGTCTGTGAAGAATGCGCAGACAGCTTCTGCTCAAACTGCAACACCTGCGGCGACTGCAACGGCGGCACGGTCTGCCCCGACTGCGGCAACACCTGCCTTGACTGCGGCAACATCGACCAGTGCCGCGACTGTTACGTCTGCGCCGACTGCGGAGAAATATGCAGCAGCTGCGGCGAGATCTGCCGCGACTGCGGCAGCGGCTGGTGCGACCACTGTAATTCCTGCGGCGACTGCAACGGAGATACCGCCTGCCCCTCCTGCGGCATGACCTGCGAGTCATGCGGCCAGTTCGACCAGTGCAGCGGCTGCCGTAGCTGTGAGGAATGCGCCGACATCTGCGTGAACTGCGGCGACGCCTGCTCGGAGTGCGACTCTGGATTCAACAAAACGTTAGGCTTGTGTCATACCTGTGACGTACACGACGTGCAGGTTTCGGTGGTTATCAACAGGATCAACACTATCGGCACAGTGGAATACACCCCCGAGTGCAAAGCGAAGATCGACGCTGCGACAGCCGCCTATAATTCGCTGACCGATGATCAAAAATCGCTCGTCAGCAATTACAACGACCTCCGGAACGCCGGCAGAGGCTACGCAAGACTGAAGGCTGCTGAGGATCAGCGAAAGGCAAACATGGTAATCAACGGTATCAACAATATCGGAGAAGTGACCTATACCGGCGAATGTAACAAAAAAATAGCGATCGCGAAAAAGGCCTACGGTATGCTGACCGCTGACCAGAAGGCTCTTGTCACAAATTACAACGTGCTTGCGGCGGCCGATACAAAATACAAGGAGCTGAGAGATGCGGCGAACGCGTCAGCGGAAGACAAATCCGCCTCGGATTCAGTTATCTCCAAGATAAACGCCATCGGTACGGTCGCCTACGCCGATTCAAGCAAGCTCAAGATAGACATTGCAAGAAAGGCATACAACGAACTGACCGCCGGTCAGAAAGCTCTTGTGACCAATTACAACACACTGACTGCGGCCGAAGCGAAGTACAATGAATTAAAGGCCGCCGCTGACAAGGCAGCCGCCGACAAGGCCGCCGCGGACGCGGTTACCGCCAAGATCAAAGCTATCGGCACGGTCGGATACACCTCGGCGTGCAAGGCGAAGATCGACGATGCAAGATCGGCATATAACGCTCTTACTGCGGACAGGAAAAAGCTTGTAACAAACTACTCTGTTCTGACTGCGGCTGAAGCGGAATACGCAAATCTCGAGGCGAAAGCCGCAAGCGAAGCCGCCGTCAACGCAGTAACAGCCAAGATCAAAGCTATCGGCACGGTCGGATACACCTCGGCGTGCAAGGCGAAGATCGACGATGCAAGATCGGCTTACAACACGCTGACAGCGGATCAGAAAAAGCAGGTATTCAATTACAATATCCTTACCGACGCGGAGGCAAAATACGCCAAGCTCAAGGCGGACGCGGATAAAGCGGCAGCCGACAAAGCCGCCGCAAACGCTGCGACAGCAAAGATCAGCGCTATCGGCACGGTCGAATATACGTCCGCAAGCAAGTCTAAGATTGACGCCGCAAGGGCGGCTTACAACGCCTTGACTGCCGAGCAGAAAACGATGGTGAGCAACTATGCGGTTCTGAAAGCGGCAGAGTCAAAATACGCCGAGCTGAAAGCGGCAGCGGAAAAGAGCGCGGCCGATAAAACCGCCGCAGACGCGGTAACAGCCAAGATAGCCGCTATCGGCAAGGTTGAATACACTGTTGCGAGCAAGACTGTCATCAACAGCGCGAGGATCGCCTACAACGCTCTGAGCGCAGATCAAAAACCGCTCGTTACCAACTACGGCACGCTTACGGCGGCAGAGGCAAAATACAATGAGCTGAAAGCGGCGGCGGAAGATCCCGGAACTCCGAAGATCGTCAAAAGCGTTTCACTCGGCGGAGACATCAAGCTGGACTGCAAAAAAACCGCTGTACTTAATCCGATGATCGACGCGGATCCCGGCGCAAAATATACCGTAAAATACGAATCATCAAACCCGAAGGTCGCAACTGTCGACCAAAACGGCAGCGTCTTTGCCGCCAAGAGGGGCACGGCGAACATCACGGTCACCGTCACCGATTCAAACGGCAACGTCGTTACGGACACCTGCAAGGTCACGGTCAAATACACGTTCATTCAGTGGATCATAGTGATACTTCTGTTCGGCTGGATCTGGTTTTGATCGATAAATAATTTACCCCGCGATCAGGGCTTTACTCTCGGATCGCGGGGGATTTTTTATGCAAGTACAATTATATCAAGTTATGATCCTGTGGATTTTAAATCGTTGTTTATCTGCTTTACAAGCTCGTTAAACGAGCTGAATTTTATCTCCGGTCTTAAAAACGACTTCAGTCTGACGTCCATACGGCTGCCGTAGATATCCCTGTCGAAATCGAGTATATGGGTCTCGCTGAGCACTATATCCGTGCCGACGGTCGGACGTCTGCCTATGTTCGTGATCCCACGGAAGGTATCGCCGTCAACCGTAACGGTAGAGGAATATACTCCGAATTTCGGGACAATGAGCTTTTCCGGGATGAGCTGATTGGCGGTCGGGAAGCCCAGTTCTCTGCCGCGTGCGTCGCCGTGGATGACCTCTGCGCTGAAGCCGAACGGCCTGCCGAGCATTTTGTTTGCAGTCTTAATATCTCCGCCTGCAACCGCCCTGCGGATATTGGTGGAGCTGACCGTCTTTCCGTCAACGCATACGCGCGGCACGGTGACACATTCGACCGAATACCTGCCGCAGAGCCTTTTCAGCATTTCCGCATCGCCCGACGCTCCCCTGCCGAATCTGTAATTATATCCGCAGACAACGGCTCCTGCGCCGAGCCGTTTTACAAGTATGCTCTCAAAGAATTCCTCGGGGGACATATCCCTGATCTCAGAAAAGCCGATCTCAAACGCGGCGACGCCCGCCGCGCGGAGCAGAGCGTCCCTCTCCTCCGGCAGAATAAGCATAGGCGGAGCGCTGCCGTCAAGCGCCTGCAGACTGTGCACGTCAAACAGAGCGACAAGCGGCGTCATTCCCCTGCCGCCGAAGACGCGCGTTGCGTCAATAACGGCCATGTGACCGATGTGCATACCGTCGAAATTGCCGAGCGCAACAGCTGTTGATTTTTCTGCTATCAAATCATTCATCTAAAAGCTCCGGATCATTTTTTTCTGAACTGCTTCTTCATCCTCAGCTCCTTGGAGAGTATCCTCTTTCTGAGTCTGAGGGACTTAGGCGTGACCTCAAGCAGCTCATCGTCCTTTATGAATTCCATCGACTGCTCCAGACTCAGGACGGAGTGCGGGATCAGCCTGAGCGCCTCATCGCTGCCGGAGGCACGGGTGTTGGTCATCTGCTTTTTCTTGCAGACGTTGCAGACGATATCCTCGCTGCGCGCGCTCTCGCCGACTATCATACCCTCGTATACCTCGACGCCGGGACCGATGAAAAGACGGCCTCTGTCCTGGGTGTTGAACAGGCCGTAGCCCGTGCTCGTGCCCGTCTCATGGACCACTATCGAGCCGCGCTCCCGGGTCTGAATGTCGCCCATATACGGTTCATAGCCCGAGAAGAGCTGGTTCATTATGCCGTTGCCGTTCGTATCGGTCAAAAACTCCGAACGGTAGCCGATGAGTCCCCTCGAGGGGATCTTGAATTCAAGATGGGTCGCGCCCTCACTGCGGCTACCCATGCTCTCAAGCTCGCCCCTGCGTGAGCCGAGCTTCTCAATAACTATGCCGACGTACTGCTCCGGCACCTCGACTATCAGCAGCTCCACGGGCTCGCAGAGCTCGCCGTTGATCGTCTTGTATATGACCTCCGGGCGGGAGACCTGGAACTCGTAGCCCTGGCGGCGCATCGTTTCAATGAGTATGGAGAGGTGCAGCTCGCCCCTGCCGGAGACCTTGAAGGTATCGGTGGAATCAGTCTCCTCCACCCTCATGCTGACGTTGGTTTCAACCTCTTTGAAAAGCCTGTCGCGTATATTCCTCGAGGTGACAAATTTACCCTCGCGGCCGGCGAACGGACTGTCGTTTACCATGAAATTCATCGATATAGTCGGCTCGTCGATCTTAACGAACGGGAGCGGCTCGATGCAGTCGGGCGAACAGGCTGTCTCGCCGATATTGAGGTCGGCTATGCCGGAAACGCAGACGATATCGCCCATCATCGCGCTGTCCACCTCGGCTCTTTTAAGCCCCTCGAACTGATAGAGCCTTGATATCTTTACGTTTTCACAGCTGCCGTCCTGCTTGCAGAGGACGACGCTCTCTCCGCGGAGGATCCTGCCTCTCTCGACCCTGCCGACGCCTATCCTTCCTATGTAATCATCGTAGTCGAGGCTGGAAAAAAGGATCTGCAGCGGCACCTCGATCTCGCCCTGAGGAGGCCGGATATTTTCAAGTATCGCGTCAAGCAGCGGTCTCATATCGCCCTCTCTCACCGTAGGGTCGAGCGACGAATAACCGTCCTTTGCGGACGCGTAAACCACCGGGAATTCTATCTGATCCTCGTCGGCGCCCAGCTCAATAAAGAGATCGAGCACCTCGTCGATGACCTCGGCGGGTCTCGCGCCGGGACGGTCGATCTTGTTGACGACAACAAGAGCCTTCTTTTTGAGATTCAGAGCCTTTTTGAGCACGAATCTCGTCTGCGGCATACAGCCCTCAAAAGCGTCGACCAGCAGCAGCACTCCGTCCACCATGGTCAGTATCCTCTCGACCTCGCCGCCGAAATCAGCGTGGCCGGGGGTGTCTACTATATTTATCTTGACGCCCTTGTAGTGCACCGACGTATTCTTGGAGAGTATCGTTATTCCGCGCTCCCTTTCGAGGTCGTTTGAATCCATGACCCTCTCCTGCACCTGCTCGTTTTCCCTGAACGTGCCGCTCTGTTTGAGAAGCTGATCCACCAGCGTGGTTTTGCCGTGGTCAACGTGAGCGATTATGGCAACGTTCCTCAGATTGTCTCTTTCATTCATAGTATCACCTTTTCCGTGTGCTCTGGACTTGCGTCGGTTCACCTTCAAAGTTATATTTTAATATACGCGCTCCGATTAGTCAAGGAAAAATCGGCAGATAACCGCCGCGGTTTGAAAAAACTTTCTCCGCGCGGCGTATACTGCCGATCTTGATCAAAGATCATCCGGATCCTGTTCGGGCAGGTCGCCGATATACGGTACTCCCGTATAGCTGCCGAGCACGTCGGCGGCCTCTTCGCCCGGGGAAGCGTTCCACGCTTCGACCGCACCCGAGGAGGATGAAGATCCCTTCTTCGGCTTCTTGCCCTTGCTGTTCTTTTCGCCCTTGCTCACAAAATCACCTCCCTGATTTATCTTTCCCCGATCCGCGTGAATATTGACACGCAAAGAAAAATATTGTATCATTATTCATATTTTAAAAAGAGGTTTGATTATGAGAATCAGAAGAATAACAGCCGCTCTGACGGCATTTATACTGGCTTTATCCTGCCTTTGCGCCTGCGGCAGCGTCGGCGACGTGCCGTTTTTGACCACCAAAAGCCGCACCACCACGGTCGTGAACACGGTGAAGGTCACGTTCCCCGAGGGCTATACCATAAACCAGATCGCCGCCAGGCTGCAGGAGGCCGGGGTATGCGGCGCAGAGGAATTCATCGAGGAGTGCAAAAAGCCCTGTGAGGGAATAGATACAGCCAACCCGGACGACAGAATCTATCTGCTCGAGGGCTACGTTTTCCCCGACACATATGAATTTTATTTTGACAGCTCTCCCGATTCGGTGCTGAAAAAATTCACGGATAACTACAAATCAAAGATCACAGACGAAATGAAAGAGAAAGCCGAAGCTCTCGGATACAGTATGGACGAGATGCTTACGCTCGCCTCGATAATCCAAAAGGAGTGCGACAAGGATCCGGCGGAATGCTCAAACGTGTCCTCCGTTTTCCACAACCGGCTGAAAAGCCCCTCCTTCCCGATGCTGCAGAGCGACGTCACCACCTTCTATATCACCAAGGATATGGGCGAGCTGCTCGCCTATGATGAGAGCAGGGATATGGACTCGCAGAACGAGGAGGTCAAAAAGTACATCGGGCTTTACAGCACCTATTATTGCAAGGGTCTGCCCGCCGGGCCCATATGCAACCCGGGCCTCAAGGCGATCAATGCGGCGCTGAATCCGGCGCAGACGGAGTACTATTATTTCCTGACCGACGCTTCGGGAGAAACCTTCTACTACGCATCAAATCTTTCCGAGCACCGGGCAAACGGCAAGAAGGCCGGTATATTCTGAATTCAGCAAAAAACAATAAACAGAATAAAAAATGCAGTTTGCAACAGATTTTGGTTTGTTGCAGACTGCTTTTTCTTATAAAAATATTTTTTGCTGTTTTTATTTCATCAGGCAGAGCGTCACCGCAGATATCAAGGCCTGGATAATATTCAGGCGGTATATCGTCTGGGCGTTTGACCAGCCCTTGTTTTTTCTGAGATGATCGTGGATAGGCGTTCTGATGTTTTTCATAATGCTTATCTTGAGGAACCTTTTAAGCGATACCTTGACTATTCCAAGCAGACCGTCCACGATGAAAACAGCGCACAGAGGTATGCACAGCAGGGCGTTGCCGCTCTTCATGAGCGCAATGCCGATAAACATCCCGAGCGCTCTCGACCCGGCGTCGCCCATCATCATCGTGCTGGGATCCGAATTGTACCAGAGATACGGCAGCAGGACGACGACCATCAGTATCAGCATGGAAGCGATATTCTTGTCACCGCGGCCGGAGAAGGATATCAACAGCAGGAATATCATTGAATTGATCGACAGAGAACCGCTGTAGCCGTCGATACCGTCCGAGCAGTTGACCGCGTTTATCATGAGCCAGAGGAAAACCGTGCCCAGTATGACGTACAGCCAAACCGGCATATTCAGCCTCAGGCCGAAGATCGAGACGCCGAGCTTGTCGGGGTTCGTATAGGCAACAAGAAAGGCGGTCAGCGCGCAGATCAGCAGATCTATAGCGCCCTTTTTGTATTCATTCCACGGGTTATCGGATCTGTCGTCAAGATAGCCCGACATCATGCTGACGAAAACACAGGCGAGATACAGAAGGTATTCAGACTTCATCTCCACAAACAACAGCGCGGAGACTATAAAAGCCATTACAAAAAGGATGCCTGCTCCCCTCGCCTTGCCGGCGGAGAGCTTGCCGTTGAATGCAAATTCCCTGCCCTGATCCCTCGGCAGCTTATTCCTGAAAATCAGGATGAGCACAAGACTCAGGACGCAGGGGACCGCCGCTCTTAATACCATAAAAAGCTTTTCCGGCATGATACCGGACATAAATGTGATAAGCATTTACAACACCTCGAAATCAAACTGTTATATAACCATTTCATATTCGCCCATATTCCCGTCGGTAAAATAAGAACCGAGGTCGTACGGCGTATAAATACCCGTGTCCGTCACGACTCCGCTGACAAGCTCGGGCGGAGTGATATCGAAAGCGGGATAGTAGCCCTTTACCCCGTCTGCGGCTGTTCTGACGCCCATAGCCTGCAGGACGAAATCCGGATCGCGCATCTCTATCCTCACCGAATCGACGGTCGGACAGCCTCTGTCCGGTGCGCCGGTAACAAAATACGGGATGCCCGTATACTTGGCGGCTATGGCTATCTGATATGTGCCGACCTTGTTGACGACGTGGCCGTCCATACAGATCGCATCAGCAGCGGAGGTA
>JAFSXA010000154.1 GCA_017450135.1 Clostridia bacterium
GCCATTGAGCTGAGTGCCCTGTTTTTGTCTTCGGTAGTGAGCCTGAGCATCTCCTTTTCGGCCGCCTTGGCTTTTTTTAAAATATCAAGAGTAGTCATTTAATCCACCTGCTTTTTAATAAATCTCGTTCCGATCGATTTGCCCTCGGTAATACCATAGAGGTTATCCGGATTCTTTCCGTTGGCTATTACCATGTCGCAGCCGGAGGACGTGCAGATCTGAGCCGCCTTGAGCTTGGTGATCATTCCTCCTGTACCGAGGGAAGAAAACCTGCCGCCTGCGAGAGATATGATCTTATCATCTATCTCGCTGACGACCGAGATAAGCGAAGCGTTCGGATCGACGTGCGGATCGGCCGTAAACAGTCCGTCTATATCGGACAGAAGGATCAGAAGATCGGCATTTACGCTAACCGCGACCATAGCGGAGATGGTGTCGTTATCGCCGACCTTGATCTCCTCTGTAGCGACCGTGTCGTTTTCGTTGATGACCGGCAGAGCCGAGAATTCGAGCAGCTTGTTTATCGTATTGACAAAATTAGTATATCTCTCCTTGTTCTCGAAATCAGCTCCGGTTATAAGGATCTGCGCGACCGTATGGCTGTATTCGGAGAACAGCTTGTCATAGGTGTACATCAGCTCGCACTGACCCACGGCGGCGGCGGCCTGTTTGGCTGTGATGTCCGCAGGCTTCTCCTTTAGACGGAGCTTGCCCACGCCCATTCCGATTGCGCCGGAGGAGACAAGAACAATATCATGACCGGAATTTTTCAGGTCGCTTATGACCTTGCAGAGCTGTTCCACCCTCTTGATATTCAAGAGTCCTCCGGGATGGGCAAGGGTCGAGGTGCCGACCTTTATAACTATCCTCATAAAATCACCTCAGTTTATCTTTTCAGGATTTTCAGCGCGTTGGCATAGAAAATCTTATCCTTTTCTTCATCGTCAATGTCGAGCGAATTCAGGAAGCTGTATTCCTTCTCGGCGGTATCCCACGGCGAGTCCGTTCCGAAAAGTATCTTATCCGCTCCGTGATCCCTGATTATTCTTTTATACTGATCGGGAGAGATAAAATCACAGATAAATGCCGTGTCAAAATACACGGGAGTACCCACGAGATACTTTTCAACATTGTCCCAGTCACAGAACGCTCCGAGATGGGCGGCGATTATCCGCTCGCCGCTGACGTATTCGAGAGCATTGCGAAGCCTTTGAGGAGTACAGTGCACCGGGGGCAGAATACCGATATCATTGCCGGTATGAAGCGTCACGTACAGCCCGAGCCGCTCCGCGCAGGCGAGTATCTCCAACGCCCTTTTTGAGTCAACGTAAAACTGCTGATATTCCGGGTGGAGCTTGACGCCGATGAAGCCTCTTTCGGCTATGTCCGTGAGAACCTCCCTCCAGTCGTCCTGTTCCGGATGCAGGGTGGCGAAGGATTCGACCTCCTCTCCCCTGATACTCTGAGCAAAGCTGTTGATGGAGTCGGTCTGCGAGGGCTTGGTGGCTATAGGCAGCACTACGCTGATATCCACTCCGGCACTCTTCATTGCTCTTTTCAGTCCGCCGAGCGTACCGTCGGTATGAGGGGTCACGGTATTGCCGGTATTCCTCAGCGCGTCGGTGACAAGAGTATGCAGGGCCGGAGCCGCTATCTTATCGGGAAAAATATGGGTATGAAAATCAATCAGCATATTCAAGCTCCTGTAAAAAAATACTGAAAATTATTATATCATAATAAAGAGTATTATGCAAGCAAAAAGACAGCGGCAGGTAAAAATCTCTGTTAATCTCAGTTGATTTCAGTTGATTTCCCCGCCGCGTTATATTAATTAATTCTGTTTTCTGACTATGCCGTATTCGTCGTCCGGCTCATAGTACGGACAATTATAAAATGTTGCGCTCATAAACCTTGCGAATTCGTCCTCATCAAGGCTTACGTCGCACGTATAACAATCGTTAACCTCATCATAGAGGTAGTTGGCGCAAAACTCGCACTTTGATCCACCGCTCATTTGATCCGTCTCCGTTCCGTTAAACTGATATCATTCTATCATTTTCCGCCGGAATTGTCTATGGCAATAACGCATAAATTCAGGTGTGCGGATTGCGCAGTTATATTTTTCGTCAGATTATACAATTTTTATGCAGGAAGGCTGACGCCTTTCAAAGAAAAATTGTGTAAGATGACGGAATAAGAATCAAGCAAGGCGTGCGCCGCGAATTATGCGGCATTGCCCTATATCAATTTTTCGCGCATCTCGAGCAGGAGCTTCTTTTCCCTGCGGCTGACCTGCACCTGAGACATACCGAGCCTTTCGGCGGTGGCGCACTGGGTAAGTCCCTCAAAATATCTGAGCCTTATCAGCGCGCCGTCTCTCTCATCCATGCCGGACAGCACCTGGCCGACTGCAATACGGGTCGAGATCTCGTCCTCGGGCGACAACGTGGGAATATCGAATTCTCCGCTCTTTGAATCGTCATCACTCTCTGTCAGGGACGCCGGAGGGATCATGGCGTTGACTGCAAGCGCGGTATCATCCTCAGTAAGTCCCGTCAGCTCTGCCAGCTCGCTTATCCTCGGCTCCCTGCCGGATTTTTTAATAAATCTTTCCCTTTCCCGCGCTATCTTTCTGCCGTTTTCCTTGATCGATCTGCTGACCTTGATGCTGCCTCCGTCCCGAAAGATACGTTTTATCTCCCCGAGGATCACGGGTACTGCATAGGTGGAAAAGCTGAAGCCCCTGTCGGGGTCGAAGCCGTCGACCGCCTTTATAAGCCCGACGCAGCCTGCCTGGAAGAGATCGTCGTACTCAGCGCCTCTGCCCTTCATTCTGTGGGCACAGGCGTGAACAAGGCCCATATTCACCTCGATCATCTGCGCCCTCGAAGCGTCGCGGAAATTCATCCCTGCTCACGTCCGCTTATCTTTTTATACAAAGTGACGCTCGTCCCTTTACCGGGCACGGAGCGCACTCTGAGCTTATCGGTAAAGCTCTCCATGACGGCGAAGCCGAGACCTGCTCTCTCTGAGCCGAGCGTGGTATAAAGCGGCTCCATGGCTTTTTTGACGTCCTCTATCCCGCAGCCGCGATCCCTGACGTTTATCCTCAGAGTATTGTCCCCGGTGAGAGCCGCACTTATGTAGATCCTGCCCACGGTGTCACGGTATGCGTGGACGATGCAGTTGGTAACAGCCTCGCTGACCGCCGTCTTTATATCCGTGATCTCCTCAATCGTAGGGTCGAGCTGAGCTGCAAAAGCCGCGACGACCGCCCTTGAAAATCCCTCGTTCACCGATTTTGAATCAAAAGATAATCTGAATTCGTTTTCCGCTTTCATTTCCGTTTATCCTCCTTTAAGGTGATCTTTGCGATCTTTTCGATCCCGGCAAGTCTCATGATCTTGTACTCTCCGGCAGAAAGGTTCGAGACTATCAGCTTGCCGCCGAAGGCGCTCAGAGTCCTGAACCTGCCCATGACAAGTCCGACGCCTGATGAATCCATAAACGTCACGTCCGAATAATCGAGCTTAAGAGTTGAGGGCTTGTACTTTCTGACAGCGTCATCGATCTCTCTGCGGATATCGGACGCACTGTGATGATCTATCTCTCCGTCAAGGAAAGCCGTTACCCTGCTCCCTGCGGCAAGAATTTTGACCGGCATATTTAAAACCTCCTAAAAAGAAAATCCTTTATCGAAAATGATAAAGGATGGTAATTAAAAAATATGCTGTTTTTTGTTATGAGATCAGTTGTTATTTTGTATTTTTTTGATGTCGGCGGCAAGATAAAGGGAGCCGCAGACGATAACTGCAGAATCCTTATCGCATTTTTTCAGTGCGGCGGCATAGGCCTTGGCAGGATCTTCAACCGCTTTGACTTTTTTGCAGTACGGTTTCAAAAGACCGGCAAGCTCTTTTGAGGGCAGGCTGCGCGGATTAGACGGGGTCGTTGCATACATACGGCTGCACAATGGCGCAAGCTCAGCAATACAGCTCCGGTAATCCTTATCGCGCATTATGCCGAAAACAGCTATGATTTTCCTGTCAGACAGGAATTGCCTGACCGTATCACAGAGTGCTTGCATACCCTCCGCGTTGTGGCCGCCGTCGATAATAACAAGCGGCGAACGGCTGACTATCTCGGTCCTTGCCGGTACTGAGAGCGACGAGATACCATCGATCATATTCTGACGTGATATCTCATATCCCTTCTTCTTGAGCACGATCAGAGCGGCGGCGGCTGTGGCAAAATTGTATATCTGATGCTTACCCGTGAGTGGTATCTTGAACGTACAGCCCGAATATATTACCGTGGAGCCGTCAAGCTCCTGCTGTACAAGGCGTATCCTTGAAAGCTCATGCTGTACGTAGTCGCAGCCGGCCTCCTTCGCCCTGTCTTTGATATATCTCTCTATCGCAAAATCCTTTTGCGGATAAGAGACGACTGTACCTCCCTGCTTGAAGATACCGCACTTCTGCCCGGCGATCTTCAAGAGAGTATCGCCCAAGACCTCAGTATGATCCATAGAGATCGAAGTGATAACACTGACCTCGGACGAGGATATGATATTGGTGGAATCGAGCTTGCCGCCGAGCCCCGTCTCCAAAACAACTATATCGCAGCCCTGTTTTTTAAAGCAGAGAAAAGCGGCGAGAGTGATTATCTCGAATTCGGTCGGCTCGATACCGGCGGCGGAGAGGCGTTCGGTAACAGGCTTGATCTCCGAAATTACGGACGCAAATTCTTCTTTACCTATCATTCTGCCGTCTATTTGTATGCGTTCCCTGAAATCGACAACGTAGGGAGAGGTAAATAGGCCGGTCTTATACCCTGCCTTAGACAGCACGGAGGATATCATCCAACATACTGAGCCCTTGCCGTTTGTTCCGGCGACGTGTACAAATTTCAGCTCATTCTGCGGATCCCCGAAGGCCTCGCAGAGGGCGGAGATCCTCTCCATACCGGGTCTGGAGCCGAATTTCAGCCTTGAATGAATAAATGAAAGCGATTCATCGTAATTCATATTAAATGCGGACTCGCCGCTCCTTTCTGATATCTGAAAAGAGACGGACAACCCGAAGGCTGTCCGCCCCGAAAATCATTTGCTGAACTTGGCTATACTCTCATTGATCATGGAAAGCTTATCCCTCAGCTTTTTTGCCGCTTCGCGCTGTCCCTCGACGACTGCCGCGGGAGCCTTGGAGACGAAGCCTTCGTTTGACAGCTTCTTTTCAATAAACTCAAGCTCCTTGACTATCTTGTTCTTTTCCTTTTCAAGTCTTTCAAGCTCAGCCTTGAAATCGACCAGATCGCCGAGCGGAATATATATTCTTGCGTCCGAGGTGACGATGCAGACTGCGTCCTCAAGGTCAAAAGAGTCGCCTATCTCAGCCTCAGAGCAGGAAGCAAGCTTCTGCATGAATACACCCGCCTGACGGAAGGTGTCCTTCTCGTCGGTGGCAATGTAGTATTTTGCCTTCTTTGAGGGCGGAACATTCATCTCGGCTCTGCGGTTGCGTATCGCTCTGATGGCCTCCATGATCATGCTCATTCTTTTGTCTTCCTCATCAAATGAATATGACTCGTTATACTCGGGCCAGGATGAGATCATTATCGATTCGCCCTCGTGAGGCAGTGTCTGCCAAATCTCCTCTGTTATGAACGGCATAAACGGATGCAGCAGCTTGAGAGTGCCTGACATAATGTAAACCAGCATAGCGCGTGCCGTGTCCGCCGCCTGCGAGTCGTCTGAATTGAGCCTGATCTTGCAGATCTCGATGTACCAGTCGCAGAAGATATCCCAAATGAAATCATAGAGCTTCTGAACGGCGATGCCGAGCTCGAATTTTTCAAGATTCACGGTAACCGACCTGACAAGCCCGTTATACCTGCTGAGTATCCATTTGTCCTCCAAGGTGAGATTATCGGGGATGTGGGGCGCCTCCTCGTCATCCTTGAGGTTCATCAATATGAACCTTGCGGCGTTCCATATCTTATTGGCAAAATTTCTGCTCGCGCTGACCTTCTCGTCCGCAAAACGCATATCGTTGCCCGGGCTGTTTCCGGTGGCGAGTGTGAAGCGCAGAGCGTCCGCGCCGTAGGTGTCGATTATTTCAAGCGGATCAATGCCGTTCCCGAGGGATTTGGAC
>JAFSXA010000155.1 GCA_017450135.1 Clostridia bacterium
CCCGTGGAAATAAGCGTTCTCCATAGGGAAGCCCGACCTGACCGCTGTGTAGAGCTCGCCGGGGGAAACCACGTCGATAGCCATATCCTCCTCGCGCATGATCTCATAAATACGCTTGAAGCAGAGAGCCTTGCTGGCAAAGAGCGGTCTCGAACCGCCGCCGAAATACTCCTTCATGGCGGTCTTGTAGATCCTGCATTTCTCACGGATCTTCTTTTCATCCATAAAATATGCGGGCGTACCGAACTTTTCGGCGAGTGTAACGGTGTCGTGGCCGGCAAACGTCAGATGCCCCTTCTCATTGATCCCGATGTTATCACAAATCATTTTAAAAATCCTTTCAGAACCCTCAGTCATCAACGATACTGTTCATATCGTAGATACCGGCGGGCTTATTAATTATATAGCAGGCCGCAGTAACGGCACCCTCGGCAAAAAGCGCCCTTGAATGAGCCTCATGCTTCAGGGTGATCGTCTGGCTGTCGGTCGAAACAAGCACCTCGTGGATGCCGACTATGTTTCCCCTGCGCACGGCGTGGACGCCTATCTCATTCTTTTCACGCTTCGCATTTCCATATCTGCCGAACACAAAGGCAGCCCTGTCCCTGACGGTTTTTATCGCGTTTGCAAGCATGAGCGCGGTCCCGCTCGGCGCGTCCAGCTTTCTGTTATGATGAGTTTCTACTATCTCGATATCCGCATCCGGAAAAACCGAAGCGGTCTTTTTCGCGAGCTCAACCAGCAGAGCAACGCCCAGCGACATATTTGCGGAATGGAAAACCGCGATCTTTTTTGCCGCCGTTCTTATGTATTCAAGCTCCGCGTCGGTGTGCCCCGTGGTGGCTATTACGGCGGGCAAGCCGCGCCTGACGGCGTAGTCCATCAGCTTTTCGGTGCCGAGATGGTTTGAAAAATCAATTATCATATCGGCGTCACCGGCAAAATCGTTGATATCCGAATAGCATCCGCTCTCATTTGCCATTGTATCGACACGGGCGGCAAGAGTGAGCTCCTCCGAGGCCTCGATTATCCTTTCGACCTCTTTGCCCATACGGCCGCACGCGCCGTTCAATATCACCCTGATCATACGTCAAGCCCCTGTTCACGCATAAGGGCGAGCAGTGTCTGCTTGTGCGCGTCCTCCAGGGGAGTCAGCGGCAGACGAACGTAATCCTCACAGAAGCCCATTGCAGCCATGGCCGCCTTGACGGGTATGGGATTGACCTCGCTGAACAGCGCGTTGATAAGCGGCAGGTATTTAAGCTGCATATCCATGGCGCCCTTGAGGTCGCCGGCGAAGAATTTGTCGCACATCTCTACGGTTTCGGCCGGAAGTACGTTTGAAAGCACGGAGATAACGCCCGAGCCGCCGACTGCAAGCAGGGGTACTATCTGATCGTCATTGCCCGAATAAATATCGAGCTTATCGCCGATTAGAGCCTTGGTCGCGACGATCTTTGAAATGTTACCGTTAGCTTCCTTGATGGCCGAGATCATCGGATGGTCGGCGAGAGCCGCATAGGTCTCCGGCTCGATATTCACGCCCGTCCTCGACGGCACATTGTAAAGGATACAGGGCTTGGTGCTCTCATCCGCTATCGCCGTGAACGTCTTGATAAGGCCGTTCTGCGTTGCTTTGTTGTAATATGGCGTGACGAGAAGCATTCCGTCGTAGCCGAGCTCGCAGGCGCATTTTGTAAGGCTGATGGCATATGCCGTGTCGTTTGAACCGGTACCGGCTATCATCGGCACTCTGCCCCCGGCGATCTCAGCGGCGAACCTGAGAGCCTCCCTGTGCTCGGCGTCGCTGAGCGTGGAGCCCTCGCCCGAGGTTCCGCAGATAACAAGGGCGTTGATTCCCTTTTCAATCTGCCAGTTGATCACCTTTTCAAAGTTCTCAAAATCGATTCCGTTTTCGTTGAGCGGGGTTATAAGCGCGGTGGCCGCACCCTTGAAGATACTGTCCTTTGCCATTATGATTACTCCCTTATAAAAATATTCAAGATAATAAAAAAACAGCCGATTTGCATCGGCTATCTTGATTCACTCCTATTTGCGAAAACACACAAATACAGAAAATAAATTAAGATAGCTCTCCGCATAAGCGACAGTAAATGAAATATTATTTTCATTTACCAGCACAGCCTTGGCGTCGGCTGCCTTCGGCAACGATCCCTTTCACGAATACCGCCGACCTTGCCGGGGCCTCTGAGTATCCGCTACTGATGATGCGATGCGCCTCTATCGTTAACTTTTATTAACTTTTGTATATGATAACACACTCAGCCCCAAAAGGCAAGCTTTTCATCAGTTATACATTAATTTTGTGTTTTCGCACAAAAACGTGAAAAATCGGCATATTTTTTTAATTGAGAGTTTACAAACTCTACCAGGTTATTGTCACATCGAGCCCCTCGACCTTGTAATCGAGCACCAGGCGCTTCCATTTCAGCGCGTTTGTAAACGCCTTGAGCATTTCTTCATCCTTCATAGTGATCCTTGTGACCATTGTCAGCGTCAGCGGTGAATACGCGGTGCTGCTGACAGCGAAGCCGGTCACCCACCAGTGAAGGATCGGATCCCTGCTGAAAATAAGCTTTTTGCCGTGATAGAGATCGAGCGACATTACGAGCATATCTTCGTCGGACGCGCAGAAATAATATGAGCCCGACATGAATTTCGGCCTTGTGTAAACGCCGACCTCGGCGCCGTTGGTGATGAAGTATCTGCCCTTCCAGAGCTGTATCATCCACTCCCTGGAATCATAGTCAAACTTTATGCGCTGGGTGACGTACTTCATGAACGGGGTGGTGTAGCAGAAGAAATCATAGAAGAAGCAGAAGCCCATCTTTCTCTGCCATACGTCCCTGCCGGTGAAGGTCATGCACTGGTCGATATCCATGCTGAAGCCGAGAAGGGCGGGACCGTTTTCCGGGCCGTGGAAGGTGTTGTTGTCGGCGTCGTAATAGATCTTCGAGACCAGCTCCTCCTCGGTGCCGTCGGGATATGTAAACTTCAGCTTGAAGAGGTATTCGCTGTCGGAACCCGCAACGGGAGTAAGCCCTATCTCGCATTTTTCAGCCGAACCGAGCCACACAGAGATACAGCGCAGGGCAAACCACGTCAGCCCCTGTCCGTTATCCTTAAATATGGCGCTGATATCATCTATGGTCTTCTGAGCCTTGGCAATATCGATATTGAGCCTGCCGGTGAGCATCGACGCAAAATCGCTTGTGTCCGGGAGCAGGTTCTTATACACCTTGGAAAAATCGACGCCGCTGTCCTTATAGATCCTCTCCACGATTTCGTTGACCATCTTATCCGTAGTCAGTTCGAAGTTTTTGTCGCTGAATGCCGGACTGCCGGTCATTGAGTGCAGAACCTTGCAGAGGTTGCGGAAGCTGATGATGATATCCCCGAGGTCGGGCATGGCGCTGCCCTTGTCAAAAGCCTCGATAATGGCGGCGAGATTCGCGCTGCCTCCCCTGTCCTGCACGGCGTCCGCCGGAGAAGTAAACACC
>JAFSXA010000156.1 GCA_017450135.1 Clostridia bacterium
CCCATCTGCACGGTGACAAGACCCTTGCGGTCCTTTAGCTCCACGACGGTGGCCTCATTGCCTATATCCGCTATGACTACCTGATCCCCTATCCTCAGCGGCCGCGGCAGTTCATAATCCTCATCGGCGTCCATAGCGCTGATTATCGGGTCGGCGGCGGAATCTATTGAAGCGAGATCCTTTTTGATAAGAGCGCGGGCGCGCCTCGCCATCTCGGCGGCGTCCTTCTCCTTAGCCTGCTGTTTTTTGAGCATCTCGAGATCGTTCAGGAGCTGGTATGCCTCGCGCTTAGCCTGCTCGGTCACCTTCAGCGCCTGACCCTTGGCGTTCTCGATCTCTTTTTCGCGGAGAGTTTTGATCTCCTCCTTGATCTTTTTCGCTTCGGCAAGCTCCTTTTCGGCTTCGGCGCGTATCTCAAGCGCCTTCTGCTGCTCATCCTCCATATTGCGGCGGCTCTGCTCGAGCCTGTCGACAACGTCCTCGAACCGCGTGTTCTCATTCGAGACAAGGGCTTGGGCATTCTCGATTATCCCATCGTCGAGGCCGAGCCTCTGAGAAATGGCAAAGGCATTGGAGCGGCCGGGAACGCCGATGAGCAGTCTGTATGTAGGCTTGAGGGATTTTACGTCAAACTCACAGCTTCCGTTGATCACGCCGGGAGTCTGAAGCGCGTAAGCCTTCAGCTCGGCGTAATGTGTTGTAGCCGCTATCCTTGCGCCCTGATTGCGGAGCTGTTCGAGTATGGCTATCGCGAGCGCGGCGCCCTCTATCGGGTCGGTGCCTGCGCCCAGCTCGTCTATCAGAACAAGGCTTTTCTCATTGGTCTGCTTTATTATACTTATTATATTGGTCATGTGGGCGGAGAAGGTCGAGAGAGACTGCTCGATGCTCTGCTCGTCGCCAATATCCGCAAGCACGTTTTCAAAGACGGAGATACTGCTCCTGTCGTCGACCGGGAGCATGAGTCCGCACATCGCCATAAGCGACAGCAGACCTATCGTTTTGATCGAAACCGTCTTGCCGCCCGTGTTGGGGCCGGTGATGACTATTGTGTCGAACTCGCCGCCGAGCCTGATATCTACGGGCACGACCTTGCTCCTGTCGATCAGCGGATGCCGCGCACGGCGAAGCTCGATTATCCCCTCGTCGTTCATCTGAGGAACGGAGGCACGCATAACGTAGGCAAGCTGAGCCTTGGCAAAAATGAGGTCAAGCTCGACCGCACACTCGTAGCTGTCCTTGATAGACTGCGCGTAATCGCCGACAGCGGCGGACAGCTCCGCCATTATCCTGTCTATCTCGTCCTGCTCCTTGTTTTTGAGCAGCTTTATCTGATTGTTCGCCTCGACTATCGCCATGGGCTCAATGAACACCGTCGCGCCCGAGGACGAGGTGTCGTGCACCAGACCCGGGATCTCCGTGCGGTACTCATTTTTGACGGGGACGACATATCTGCCGTTCCTCATTGTTATTATGTTCTCCTGAAGATATTTTGTATACGACGAGGAGTGGGTGTACTTGCCGAGATGATCCCTGACCCTGGCCTCCTGTGCCTTGATCTTTCTGCGTATATCGGCAAGCTCCGGCGAGGCATTGTCCGCGACCTCCTCCTCCGAAAGAATGGCGTTGGTTATGGAATCCTCAAGATATTTATTCGGCACAAGCGAATCGAAGTAGATATCAAGTACGGTCTTGACTCCCTCGTTAGTGCTTCTCCACTGGACTATCGTCCTGATAACGTGGAGCACCGCGGCAACGTTCAGCAGCTCGCGCAGACTCAGCGTACTGCCGGCGTCGGCGCGGAACAGAGCGTTGTTTACGTTGGTAAGCCCGCCGAAGGAAGGTCCGCCGAAGCGCGCAAGCAGCATATGCGCGTCCCGCGTCTGATTCATCAGCAGCCTTGCTTCTGCAAGAGTGGTCTTGGGTCTGAGCAGCGTTGCCGCCTCCCTTGAATCCTCGCAGGAAGTGTGGGCCGCAAGCATCTCAAGCACCTTATCCAGTTCAAGTGATTTTTGATGTCTGTCCGTAAAATTCACCCTCTCATGGTTTTATAAAATTCAAGTGTTCTCAACTTTTTTCCCGTCTGCGCCACAACGTATTCCTCAGTGATATCCGAGAGCCTCTCAAGGCTGTCGTCGGAGAGCCTGAAGGAAAACAGCCTGCGCTCATCCGAATAGCAAATATGGCGCATGGCGGCAAGCTCGCCGTCGCTGAGTCTGATACAGGTATGATCCCCCATACAGTCCCCGCAGACCGTGACTCCCTCGACAGGGCTGAAATAATGCTCTGCGGAGTCCTCCCTGCCGCAGTCGGCGCAGACGGTAAGCTCCGGCATATAACCGGAAAGGCACATGACCCTTAGCTCAAATATGGCTTTTATTTGCAGGGGCGGCCTCTTTTGCTCTGCAAGCATATGCAGGGCGTTGAGCGTAAGCCTCAGATAGTCGTCCGCCGCCTCCTCTATCGGCGCGGTCTCACCCGCAAGCTCGCAGATATACTGGGCGAGCGAAATGTACTCTATATTGCTGCGCAGACCGAAAAATATTTCGCGCGGCTGAGCCTCGTCTATCGAATAGGCGTCTCTGCCGCGGTAGATAGAAAAGTTGCCGTAGGCAAAAAGCTGAGTCGCGCTCTGAGATCTGCTCTTTATGCGCTTTGCACCGTTTGCAAAAGCGCGGATAACGCCGTAATCACGGGTAAGTATGGTTACAAGACGGTCGTAATCACCCGTCTGCTGCTCCCTTATTATCAATCCGTCCGTGTTCAGCTTCATTTTCGTTCTCCGGTGAAACGATCCGCCTGTACTTCAGATAATCGCTTACCTTTCCGCTTGATGCGAATCTGTTCCATGCTTCATTTATGGAATCGTTCTTCATAAAAACCCCTCCAAAAAAAGTATCTGCTCCGGACGGGGCGTTTATGAAAAGAAAACTATGTATTTTTTAATCTAAACCGAAATTTCTTATCAGACCTTCGCGGTTGCGCCAGTCCTCCTTGACCTTGACCCAGCAGTGGAGATTGACGCGGCACATGAAAAATCTTTCCATGTCCTCGCGCGCCCTTGTGGAGACGCGCTTGAGCATATCCCCTCTTTTGCCGATTATTATGCCCTTGTGGCTCTCCTTTTCGCAGTAGATCACCGCGTCGATATCCATGATATCCGAGTCCTCGCGCTCGGACATTTTTTCTATACTGACCGCCGTGCCGTGAGGTATCTCCTTGTCAAGGTTTCTCAAGAGCTTTTCGCGGATGATCTCGGCGGCTATGACCCTTTCGGGCTGATCCGTCAGAGTGTCCTCCGGGAAGAAGAACACGCTCTCATACGCCGTGGCCTTGAGCTCGTCGACAAGCTCCTTCATGTTCGTCCCCTTTAGAGCGGAGACGGGCACGACCGCCTTGAAATCATACAGGGCAGACAGCTCCGCTATACGTGCCATAAGCACTTCCTTATCCGGCAGGGTATCCACCTTGTTTATGGCGAGGATCACCGGAAGATCAAGCTTTTTGAATTTTTCAAGCAGCTCTTTTTCCGCAGGGCGTATCCCCTCGCCCGGCTCAACGACAAAGAGGCAGGCGTCCACTCCGGCTACGCTGTCGCTGACCGCCTTGACCATCTTTTCCCCGAGCTTTGTCCGCGGCCTGTGAAAACCCGGCGTATCGGTGAAAACGAGCTGGACTCCGTCCTCGGTGAGAACTCCCATTATCTTGGTCCGCGTGGTCTGCGGCTTATCCGAGACAATGGCTATCTTCTGGCCGAGCACTCTGTTGAGTATGGACGACTTGCCCACATTGGGACAGCCGACAATGGCAATGAACGATGTTTTAGTCATCAGTTGTCCTCCGTGTAATAGCTGTCGTTCCTTTTGAGACCGAGCTGAGTGAGGGCAGCCTCCTCCTTCTCGCGCATACGCACGCGCTCTATGCCCTCCGTCTCATGGTCGTAACCGAGCAGGTGGAGCATGGAGTGAACCGTCAGGAACGCGATCTCACGCTGGAGAGAGTGACCGTAGATGCCTGCCTGAGCCACGGCGTGCTCCATGGAGATAACTATATCCCCGAGCATCTTCGCGCCGGTGTCGCGGTTGACGTCGTATACTCCGTTTTCGCCCAGAGGGAAGGAGAGCACGTCTGTGCTTCTGTCAATATTGCGGTATTTGAGATTCAGCTCGTGTATCTTAACGTCGTCGACAAAGGTGACGCTGATCTCCGCCGAGCCCTCAAATCTTTCATTGACCAGCACCGCGTTGCAGCAGCGGCGCACAAGCATCCTGACCCCCGTCGGGATCTTTACGGACTTCTGATCGTTTGTGATTATTACTTTGACTTTATCTGGCATTTTTCTTTTTTGCCTCCTCGAATTTTTCGTACGCCTTTATGATATCCTGCACAAGCTTATGGCGCACAACGTCTTTTTCGGTAAATCTTACCGTTTTGATATCGTCCACATTCCTGAGTATTTTCATCGCCTCAACAAGGCCGGAACGCTTGCCGTCAGGAAGATCAATCTGAGTGATATCCCCGGTAACGACCATCTTTGAATTGAAGCCGAGCCTTGTTAAGAACATTTTCATCTGCTCGGCCGTGGTGTTCTGCGCCTCGTCGAGGATTATGAAGCTGTCGTCAAGGGTTCTGCCGCGCATATATGCCAGCGGAGCGACCTCTATGCTTCCGCGCTCCTGATACTTCTGAAAGCTCTCCGCTCCGAGCATATCGAACAGCCCGTCGTAGAGCGGCCGCAGATACGGGTCGACCTTCTGCTGGAGATCGCCCGGGAGGAAGCCGAGCTTCTCCCCTGCCTCGACCGCGGGACGGGTCAGGATTATCCTGTTGACCTCCTTTGCCCTGAATGCCCTGACAGCCATGGCGACCGCAAGATAGGTTTTGCCGGTTCCTGCGGGGCCGATGCCGAGGACTATGGAGTTTTCCTCGATAGCCTGAATGTATTTTTCCTGGCCGAGCGTCTTTGGCTTGACCGGTTTTCCCTTGACCGTGACGCAGATACAGTCGTTGCCCATGGAGGCAAGCTTGTCCTCGTCGCCGTCGTCAACAAGGTCGGTGACGTACCTGACGTTCTGCTCGTTCAGAGTCTCTCCCCTGTTGATAAGCCCAAGCAGACCGTTGATCGCCCTGACGGCAAGCGCGACATTTTCCTCGTCGCCGCTGACCTTCATATCCGTGCCCCTGCAGACCACGTCTACGTCATACTTTTTTTCTATCAGCTTTATGTTTTCATCAAAGCTGCCGAAAAGGCTGACCGCCTGTTCCATACGGTCAAAGCTTATTATTTGTTCAGCCAAATGAACGACCTCTCTTTGCGCGGAAATAAATAATTTTAGTTAAAATAAATCAAAGTTGTTGCTTTC
This sequence comes from Clostridia bacterium, assembly GCA_017450135.1. Lineage (GTDB taxonomy): Bacteria > Bacillota > Clostridia > Oscillospirales > Acutalibacteraceae > CAG-488. Next base: position 5,364 of record JAFSXA010000156.1, read on the forward strand.
AAGCCTCATTATAACATACATTGAACAAAAAGTCATATATTAATACAAATTATACCGAAAAAGATGAACATAATTTAGCGCTTTACTTTGTGCAATTTGTATAAGTATTTGAATAAAAACCCCTGAAATACGGAGATTTTTAAGCCAATATTATTCGTTATTTCGTTGACAATGACATATAAAAATACTATAATTGTCATATATTCCGAGGGAGACGGCTCCCCGGATCTATGGAGGTGCTTTAAATGGTTAGAGCGATAGTCGGCGCCAACTGGGGCGACGAAGGAAAGGGCAAAATCACCGATATGTTTGCGTCACAGGCGGATATAGTCATCCGTTTTCAGGGCGGCGCAAATGCCGGTCATACGATAATAAACGATTACGGAAAATTTGCTCTGCATCTTCTTCCCTCCGGCGTCTGCCATCCGGGCGTATTGAATATAATCGGCAACGGTGTTGCCCTTGACATCCCCAAGTTTGTCAGCGAGGTCAATGACGTTATGAGCAAGGGAGTTCCTCAGCCCAAGCTCCTTGTTTCCGAAAGGGCGCAGATCATGATGCCCTATCACGTTCTGCTCGACACCTATGAGGAGGAGCGTCTTGCCGACAAACAATTCGGTTCGACAAAGTCGGGAATAGCTCCTTTCTATTCAGACAAATATGCCAAGATCGGCTTCCAGGTCTGCGACCTCTTCTATCCGGACGAGCTCAAGGAAAAGCTCAAAAGCGTATGCGAGGTCAAAAACCTCCTGCTCGAGCACGTCTATCACAAGCCGCTGCTGGACGTAGACGAGCTGTTTGACACGCTTATGGGATACAAGGATATGATAGCCCCCTATGTCACCGACACAGGTACATTGATCCGTCTGGCGATAGAGGCCGGCAAAGATATACTTTTAGAGGGTCAGCTCGGTTCGCTGAAGGATCCCGATATGGGTATCTATCCGATGGTCACATCATCCTCTACCCTCGCCGGCTACGGCGCGGTAGGCGCAGGTATCCCCGCCCACGAGATCAAGGAGATAATCGCCGTCACCAAGGCCTATTCATCGGCGGTCGGTGCAGGCGAATTCGTCAGCGAGATCTTCGGCGAAGAAGCGGACAAAATGCGCAACCACGGCGGCGACTCCGGCGAATACGGCGCGACCACGGGCCGTCCGCGCAGAATGGGCTGGTTCGACTGCGTGGCGACGCGTTACGGCGTTGAGGTCCAGGGCGCGACCCAGGTCGTCCTCACGGCTCTCGACTGCCTCGGCTACCTCGACGAGATAAAGGTCTGCGTCGGCTATGATATCGACGGCACGGTCATCAAGGCTTTCCCGAACACACATCTGCTCAAAAGGGCGAAGCCGGTGCTTGTGACCCTCCCGGGCTTCAAGTGCGATATCCGAGGCATCAGGGAATTTGACAAGCTCCCCAAGGAGGCGCAGGACTACGTTCTCTTTATCGAAAAAGAAATAGGCGTGCACATCACCATGGTTTCCAACGGCCCGAAGAGGGATGAAATAATATACAGATAACCAAAACGCAAACCGGCGGTATCAGCAAAGATACCGCCGTTATTCCTTGAACGAGGTGACCTGAATGAGCAAAAACGAAAAAATACTTGTGCTTGATTTCGGCGGTCAGTACAACCAGCTTATAGCGCGCAGAGTGCGCGACCACAAGGTCTACGCTGAGATACTGCCCTACACCGTTCCCCTGTCAAAAATCAAAAAGGGCGGCTATAAGGGAATCATTTTCACAGGCGGCCCCAACAGCGTATATGACGAGACCTCACCCCACTACACCCCCGACATACTGTCGCTGGGCATACCCGTCCTCGGCATCTGCTACGGCGCTCAGCTCACGGCGTGGATGGCGGGCGGAGAGATATCCACGGCGCCTAAGGGCGAATACGGGATGATAGAGCTGAGGACAGCCAAGTCGTCCGGCCTGCTCTTTGAGGGCATCAAACGCAGGAGCACCGTTTGGATGAGCCACGACGACTATATTTCCAAGCCGCCGAAAGGCTTCCGTATCACCGCGAAAACCGACAGCTGTCCCTGCGCCGCTATGGAGAACGCGGAGAAAAAGATCTATGCCGTGCAGTTCCATCCCGAGGTAACGCACACCGAATTCGGCAGCGAGCTGCTGCACAATTTCCTCTACAAAATCTGCGGCTGCCGCGGCGACTGGGTGATGGACGATTTTATAGACAAGACCGTCGCCTCTCTGCGTGAGCAGATAGGGTCGGAAAAGGTCATCCTCGGTCTTTCCGGCGGAGTGGATTCCTCGGTAGTCGCCGCTCTGCTCTCAAAGGCGGTCGGCAAGCAGCTCACCTGCGTATTCATCGACCACGGTCTGATGAGAAAGGACGAGGGCGATTTTGTCGAGAATACTTTTACTGATCTGTTTGACATGAACTTTGTCAGGGTGAACTGCAAGGACAGATTCCTTGAAAAACTGCGCAACGTCAGCGATCCGGAGAAGAAGAGAAAAATAATCGGCAAAGAGTTTTACAACGCTTTCTGGGGCGAGATCAGAAAAGCGGGCGCAACGGCGTATTTTGCCCAAGGCACGATCTACCCGGACTGCATTGAATCCGGCAAAGGAAACGCCGACAAGATAAAGACGCACCACAACCGGGTCAAGATGCCGAAGGATATCAAATTCGAGGGAATAATCGAGCCGCTGAAGGATCTGTTCAAGGACGAGGTACGCGCCGTGGGAGAAAAGCTCGGGCTGCCCGCCGAGCTCGTCCACCGCCAGCCGTTCCCGGGGCCGGGACTCGGAGTAAGGATAATCGGCAGCATCACCGAAGAAAAGATAAGGATACTCCAGGACGCCGACGCCGTTTTCAGAGATGAAATGGCTAAAAACGGATATGAAAGTCAGCTCAGCCAGTTCTTCGCCGTGATAACAGACGTTAAGACCGTCGGCGTAATGGGCGACCACAGAACCTATGAATATCTCATAGTCCTGCGTGCAGTAACCACGGACAACTTCATGACGGCGGACTGGGCGCGCATCCCGTATGATCTGCTTGCGAAGGTATCAAACAGGATAACCAACGAGGTCAGCCACGTCAACCGCGTAGCTTACGACATCACCTCCAAACCCCCTGCGACGGTGGAGTGGGAATAAGAACCGAAAAGCTGAAAACGTAGATATATCAACGGTTTTCAGCTCTCAAAGAAGTCTTTTGATAACAATTTGATAACAGTTGCAGAATTCGGCATTATTCTTTCGTCCCGGCGGTTGTCGGGTAAAGGA
>JAFSXA010000157.1 GCA_017450135.1 Clostridia bacterium
ATTCTGCAAAATCAAACGATCCCTCAGTCTTTTGCTTCGCAAAATCCAGCTCCCTTTACGCAAGGGAGCCACTGTCGGCAATCATCACATATGTGATGGACAACAGCAATCAGTATATCCCACAAAAATCCGTGAAGAACCGAATAAAATACAGTTTTGTAAAGCGGGATGTAATGTTACCCTGCTGGCTCAGGTATAATAGTCACTTAACAAAGTGGCGGGGATGAATAAGAAAGGAAAAGCATGACAAATCAAGAAATTATAAATGGATTATATCTTGAATTACTGTTTGTTGCGGTGATTCTGATCGGCATCCTTTTTATTAACAATATCGTTTTGTATAAGCAAAAGTTTAAAGACCGTATTTCAATAATGCTGTTCACCTCGGTGGTGCTTGGATGCTTTGAGATTCTCTGGGCATTCTGCGAAGGGCATCCCGACCTTAAAGCGCTTACCTATATCGGCGCTTGCGGTTATATGATACTGTTTGTCATATTTACGGTATTATTGAACAGGTACATATTGTCAAGATTTGACAGATTGCCGAAAAGCAAATGGGCGACGATCTTGTTTTATATAGTTCCGCCCTCGGTTTTTTCTGTTTTGTGCATCACCACGCCGTGGACGCACTGGTTTGTCAGAGTTGATGAAGCTGGCGAACTGCATGAGGAGATACTTTTTGATGCGCTGTTTACTCCGCTGATGATACTTTATGTTTTGATGGCGGTCATCAGCGCCGTGCACTATGCAATCAAAGGTCACAATGGTTATCATGCGACAAAGCGTATCGCCTATAATATGATCGTGTTCGGCGTTTTGATTCCCGCATTCTATATAATGGAAATTGTCCTTTTAGGCGTTGACAGCAAATATCTTGCCCTCAATCTGGCTGTTTCCGTTGCGATGGTGTATCTTACCACAAACGTAAGCACGCATACGCTGTTGGAAACCCGTGCTAAAGTAGAGGCTACCGAGGCGGATCTGCGTATCGGCACGCAGATCCAGACGAGCATGCTGCCGTTAACCTTTCCCGCATTCCCGGACCGTCCGGAGTTTGATATCCACGCTTCCATGGATCCGGCAAGAGAGGTCGGCGGAGATTTCTACGACTTCTTTATGATTGACGAAGATCATCTGGCGCTGGTCATAGCAGACGTTTCCGGAAAGGGCATCCCGGCGGCGCTGTTTATGATGTCCTCAAAGATCTTTATCAGTGACCACGCTACGATGGGCGGAACTCCTGCCGAGATACTTGAACGGGTGAATAAGCTTGTTTGCGCCAACAACGACGCCAATATGTTCGTGACCGTGTGGCTCGGTATTCTCGAGATCAGCACGGGCAAGCTCACCACTTCCAGTGCCGGACACGAGTATCCAATGATAAATATAAACGGAAAATACGAGTTGCTCAAAGATAAGCACGGTTTGGCGATCGGTGCGATGGAGTTTGCGAAGTATAAGAACACGGAAATACAGCTCAAAAAAGGCGACAGCATTTTCGTCTACACCGACGGCGTAGCCGAGGCGACCGATGCGAACAATCAGCTTTTCGGTGTGGACCGTACGCTGGAAGCTCTTAATTCCATTCCCGCTGAAGCTGCGCAGAAGGATGTGCTCGCAGGCGTACGCACCGCAGTCGACGCATTTGTAAAAGAAGCACCGCAGTTTGACGATCTGACGATGCTTGGACTCCGCTACAATGGTCCCAAAGATATCAATGCTACGGAGGATGCGCAATGAAGAGACTTAAAGTGAAAGCTGACAGAAACAATCTGCTGAAAGTTCAAGCGTTTATAGACGAGCAGCTTGAAGCGGCGGACTGTCCGATGGCGACGCAGATAGCAATCGACGTGGCCGTTGAAGAGCTGTTCATCAATATCGCAAGCTATGCCTACAGCGGAAAGACGGGAACGGCAACGGTGCAAGTGAAAATACATAAGGAGCCGCTTTCCGCCGAGATAACCTTTATCGACAGCGGCAAGCAGTATGATCCCCTGGCAAAAGCCGATCCTGACATCACACTTGCGGCAAAGGATCGCAAAAAAGGCGGGCTGGGTATCTTTATGGTCAAGAACAGCATGGACGATATGAAGTATGAGTACAAGGACGGTCAGAACGTTCTGACGATGATAAAGAACTTGTGAAAACAAAGAATATCAAATCCACGTCTTAGTAAAGGGCTGTTTCTATTGTATCCGTTTTCGTATCGGGTGTCATTGAATCGCCGGTTAAATTCCGAAAAGGGTGGAATAAGATTCGTTATGAAAAGCTGCATAAAACTGTCGTAAAATACGAAGCTGGCACTCTCGGCTTTAAACCGACCTGCAGCATTGATCTGTTAAAGGCGCAAAAAAGGCAATGGATGAGTATCTCTATTGTTTGGAGTTGAGAGCATAAATTGAACATATTGACCTTGATTAAAGGCAATATAATAATCTATTATAAAATTAGCCCCCTAACTGTTCGGAATTACCCGTTCAGCCAGGGGCATTTTTTGTCGAATTTGATGCGTGAATAATTTCCACAGACATTTTTCGACACGAAATTTGAAATAATTTGACTTGCATCTTGACTTGCATTTTAATCAGTATTTACCTGTATTTGACCGTATTCTACAAAAATATTTAAAAATCAAAAAAGCCCTGAAACCCTTATAAATCAATGGTTTCAAGACTTTTGAGACTGGTCGGAGTGGCGGGATACGGCTTTGCTTCGCAAATCCTGCATCCTCGGCGACCGTTGCTTCGCAACAGTACCCGCCTCGGACTTCGCGGCTGAAAACAGTCAAAAACAAATAACCATACCTTGTTTTCTGTATTCTTTTATGTTTCATCACCGTTAAAATATTAGCACAAAGGTTGCGGCTCCGCAAGTATTAAACAGTTATTCATTTTTAAGTATTCATTATTCATTTAGAAAATCCTGTCGATACTTAAATGAATAATGAATACTGAAGACTTAAAAATGAATAATACAAAGCAAAAATCCCGCCGCTTACGCGACAGGATTTTCGCTTTGGTCGGAGTGGCGGGATTTGAACCCACGGCCTCTTGGTCCCGAACCAAGCACGCTACCATCTGCGCTACACCCCGATTGCTGAACAATTATATACTATATTCAGTACAAAATCAAGCTTTTTTTGAAATTTTATTAGATTTTATTCCGCCGGGTAACGGTTTTGAATACCTGTTTAAGACTCCGTGCAGTTCGCGGGCAAGGCTCGGCTCTGTACCTGAACCCCGCTTGTCAATTATTACAAATAATTTTTATCAATCTTGTTGAAATATACAACAGCATTATCTTGAACTTTGCGCCGAAATCAATTATAATATATTCAGAATAGTCTCTTTATGACTTGCGATATGTTTTCAACAAAATCTTTAACGGAGGCGAGCATTATGAAACTTAAATATAAATTGACCTCGATCGTTCTTGCTCTTATTATGACAGTGACGGCGGTATTCCCTGCGCTGGGGACTGCTTTTGCGCTGACGTGGACAGGCAGCAGAACCATGCCTTCGATCTCGGGAGGAGTATACCAGATCTCGACCGGCGAGCATCTCGCCTGGTTTGCGTATTCCGTAAACGCAGGCTCCACCTCCATCAAGGGAAAGCTTACTGCCGATATTACTCTGAACGACTCGAATACATACAATTCCGATGGCTCCTATGATAATGTGTGGACTCCTATCGGCACGACCTCCCATCCCTTCAGAGGAAGCTTTGACGGCGACGGACATACGGTCAGCGGCGTTTATATTGATTCGACGGACAACAACATCGGCTTCTTCGGCACGGTCGATATTCCCACGCCTGAGGACAGCGGCTCCGATGAAACGACCGTTACGCCCACGGAGATCATGATAAAAAACCTTAATATCACAAGCTCTATTGTGAAAGGCAATCAGAATGTCGGCGGTATCGTCGGATACGGCCACCGCGTCGGCATGGAGAACTGCACGTTCAACGGCACCGTCAACGGCGGATACAACAGCGTCGGCGGAATTATCGGCTGGGCTTATGCCGACAGCCTGATCTCCGAATGCTATTCGGCGGGCACGGTCAACGGCCAGCAGAGAACGGGCGGTATCGCCGGCTTTGCCAGCAGCAGCTCCATAGTTAAAAAATCATACAGCGAAGCGGACGTTACCGGCACGCAAAACGTCGGAGGTATCGCAGGTACCCTCACGGGCAGCTCGCTTGAGGGATGCTTCTTCCTCGGCTCAGTCACCGCGGCGGACAGGATCGGCGGCATCGTCGGTTATTCCGCATTCGGCACCATGAACGGAGCTTACGCCGTTTCGACTGTTACAAGCAGCGGCGAGGAGGTCGGCGGAGCGGTCGGCACGTCCTACGGCGGAGAATACAATGGTATCTTTTACAGCTATGAGACCGCAGGCTATGACGGGGCTCAGGGCGCCGGAAGAACCGTGGAGGAGATGAAGATATCGCGGTTCGTCAAAGAGCTCAATGCCGGCGGTGTTTACTTCTGCTATGACTATACCAATATCAATAACGGCTTCCCGGTGCTCACCTGGATGCTGGAGACGGACGTATGGCTCGGTGAATTGTCCGCGCCGTCAACAAACTCAAACGGTACATATCTTATCACGAGTGCTCCCGAGCTCGCATGGTTCTCGGCGCTCGTCAACGGCACTCTCAACGGGGTCGCGGCAAATCCCGCCGCAAACGCGATAGTCCAGGAGGACATACTTCTGAATATCAGCGTCTATGACGACACCTACGGGATCAACGAATGGACCCCCATAGGCAATCAGGCGCATCCCTATACCGGCAGCTTCAACGGCGGCGGTTACAATATTGCCGGAGTTTACACCACATCGGAGTCCGGTGACAGCGGCAAAAACGTGGGGCTTTTCGGCTACGTCGGCTCGGGATCAATATTGAATACCGTCGTTATAGACGGACTTATCTGCGGCGTTGAGAACGTCGGAGCAGTGGCAGGCTACGTTTCCGGCGGTACCATCAACAACTGCTGCGGCAGCAGCGAGGTGCGCGGCGACAAGGCGGTCGGCGGAGTGGTCGGCAACCTCGCATCCTCAACCACCACGATGACGTCCTGCTGCATGGCGGGAACGATCAACGGGTCAAATTATTCGAATGATAAATCCTATTTGCAGAATGTCGGCGGTCTTGTCGGCTACAGCAACAGAGCCACCATCAATAAGAGCTTCAGCTTCTGCAAGGTCAACGCCCCGCTTGCAAGGTATACCGGCGGTCTTGTAGGCAACAATGCGGGCGGCACAGTCCAGAATTGCTACAGTATATCAACGGTTGTCGGCGGAGCCACCGTGGGCGGCTTCATCGGATATAACAATAACGGTACGGTTACTATATGCTACACCGTCGGCAAGGTCAAGGGCGCGGCGGCGGCAGGTATAATGTTCGGCTTGACCTCGGGCGCGAACGTTACAAAGTGCTACTACGACAGCTCCTATGTCAACGCCGCGAATACCATCAGCGGAGCAACCGGGCTTACGTCCGCCGAAATGACGGGCGTCACATCGCTGTCCACGATGAATATGAGCACATCCAACTGGAGAACAACCTATCAGGATACCTACTACTTCTACTATCCGATGCTTGTTTCAACATATTATTCCTCTGTCAAGCCGATCAAGGCAAATTCGCTCAGCAGCGTCAGACATGTACAGAGCAAGTTCGTTGCAAGGGTGGAGATAGACGGCAGGGACAACACCTACTATCAGACCGTGCAGGAGGCCATAAACTATGCGGAGGGCATAACCTCGAACGCCCTGCCCATAATCTATCTTGTGCGCGACGTTGAGGCGAGCGCGACCTTCAACGTCACGGATTCCATCGGCTTCTTCGGCGACGAGGGCGTTATCCTCACCCGCGCCGCTTCCCTCACAGGCCCGATCTTCAACGTGACCGGCTCCCTTGATCTCGGCTCCGCGAAGTACGGAGATGAGAACACTGTGAGCCTCTATATCGACGGTAACGAGGTCGAGGGCGCCCAGTCCGGTATAAAGGTTGCAAACGGCGCCACGCTGAGTATCGGCGACGGCATATATATGATGGATTTCCGTACGGCTGAGAACTCTTCGAGCCCGGTCAGGGGCGCGGTGATCGAAAACCTCGGCACCTTGAAGATCAGCGGCGGCACCTTTGACTCCAACACCTCAAGGTCTGTCGGCGGAGTCGTTGCAAATACAGAGGGCACCGTCACGGTCACGGGCGGCACGTTCTCGAACAACGGCGCTACACAGGGAGCGGCTATCTATAATGATAACGGAACTGTGACGGCCACGGGCGGCACGTTCTCGAGGAACACGGCGAGCCTCAACGGCGGCGCGATCTCCACCAACGGAGTCTATGCCGTTACTACCGTAACCGGAGAGACTGTAATGACAGGCAACACCTCGACGGTCGGCGGTGCGCTCTGCGTCAGAGGCTACGGCACTCTGAATGTTGAGGGCGGCACGCTTACAGCCAACACTACCTATTCAACAGGCGGCGCGATCCAGATTGAGCCGGGTTCAGAGGCTGTTATTACCGGCGGCACCATAGAGGGCAACCTCTTCTACAATAACTCTACGGAGCATTACGGCAAGGCTGTATATAACGGCGGCACGCTCTCAATGGGAGGATCCGCTCAGATAGATTCAAATAACGACGTTTACCTGCCAAACGGCAAAACGATAACCGTCACCGAGCGTCTGCTCTGCTCGGGCTACGCGGCGACCGTGACGCCCTCGTCTTACGTTGAGGGGCGCGTCGTGCTCGACGGCGACTCAATGAGCGTGGGCTATACAAAATTCGGACTCTCCAACGAGACGTGGCACATCCTTGCTAATGGTGCAATAACCAGTGCGGAGACGCTGACTGTTGCCATGTTGAGCAAGAATAATGCGTACTCGGTTGAGTATATCTCGCTCGCGGACGCCTTTGCGGCCGTAGATGCGGACGACACGGCGATAATTACCGTGGTCAACGACAGCACGATCTCTCAGACCATTCCGGTCAACGGCGACGTTACGGTCGTCTGTGATGACGATACCTATATTGCTTCGAGGAGCGGCTCGTTCTATGGAGTGATCTTCGACGTTCAGCCCGGTGCAACGCTGAGATTCGGCGAGAACATTCTCACTCCATCCCAGCAGGCACAGTCGGATTATCTGTCCGGTACGGTTTCCGACGGCAGCTTTGTGCTCGACGGAGGCTATTCGGCTAACGGAGTCGTGGGCGCGGCGGCTGTCAATGTTCAGCAAAACGGCAGCTTCTATATGTATGACGGAGCTGCTATCCGTAACTTCTGCAACACAACTACGGGAACGGTGGTTGTGAGCGGCACCATGCATATGTTCGGCGGCACGATCACCTCCAACATATCCTGCTACGGCGGAGGAGTCTATGTCAAGGCGAGCGGTGTGCTGAATACTTACGGCGGAGTTATCTACGGCAACACTTCGGAAAACGGCGGCAGTGCGGTATACTCACTGGGCACTGTGAACAGAAATATCCACACATATACCTATTGGTACATCGAGACCGAGTACGATGACGACGGCAACATTACCGGCTACAAGGACGCGGTGGAGGAGTCTTCGTCCAAGACGGATATCCTCATCCCCTCGGGCGAGGCTGTCAAGCTCGTCCTGACTTCCGTCTGCATGGCGGAAACCGATTCGGAGGTATACGTCAGGAACCTGTCCCAGGTGCCCGAGACAACGACGTTTACGCCGAATAATATGACGCTTGACCTTGACCAGTATGCGGTGGGCAAGACGGTTGTGACCGGCAGCAACGTAATAAACGATTATGTCTATTTCAATATGCTCAAGGATGGCTATTTTATAATCTACAACGGCACTATAGGTCTGAACAAGATAGTCGCCAAGGATTCGTCGGGACTTCAGATAGACAAGAACGCCGGACTGATATCCGGAATAGATCTTGATTACGCCACGGTCGGTGAAACCGCCATCCTCTTTGAGAATGACAAAACCCTGCTCCAGTTTTTCAGCCCGAGCGGCACGCGGCTCAGAAATTCAAACGCCATAACCACCGGCTGCTATATCAACCTTATAAGCACTAACGGAGAGGTTCAGGATACGGTGACGATAGTTGTTTACGGCGACGTCAACCGCGATTTCAAGATCGACGGTCAGGATTCGGTAATGATATCGGCTATCGCCGCGGGCAAGCTGTCCTCACAGAATACAAGCGCCGCTCAGCTCAGAGCAGCCGACGTGAACTTCGACGGCAGCGTGACAAACATCGACGCTGAGCATACGGATATGAGCGGACTGTTCCTGCAGACTGTAAGCCAGAGCTAAATATATAACGATAATAATACAAGGTGCAGAGATCGAATGGCTTCTGCACCTTGCTGTTATTAATGATGATCGTCGGGTCTTCACATGAAGCAGAGCCAATCCGGTCTGCCCTCCCAGATGACGGCGAGTGTTCCGCTCCGGACGGAGACAGATGCCGGTCTCCCGTTGAATTTGTTGCAGGCGGCGAGGGGAAAGGCCCAGTCAAGCTCGATATCCTCCGCGCCGTAAAAAAGCCCCTCAACGGTAACTCCCGAGGCCTTGCCGCCGACCGCAAACACGGATACCGTGCCCTCGGCTTCGGCGGGGAAACGGACGGCTGAATCGGAGAACAGGGCGACGTTCTCGTTGATCCCGACAAGGACGCCGCGGGCGGAATGCGCGTTGAGATAGCCGAGAGTCTGCATATTCGCTATGGAGTGGTCGAACCTTTTTCCGCCGAGAGCGCCGTATATCATGAAGTCGCGGCAGCCGCGCTCAAGGCCGGCTTTTACAGCGAGCATCGTGTCCGTATCATCCTTTTCAACGGGAAAGCGCAGTATTTCACAGCCCGGGTCAACAAACTCCATGGAGTCAAAGTCGCCGATCAGCAGATCGGGCTTCAGCCCGAGCCTCTCGAGATGCAGATATCCCGCGTCGGCGGCGATTATGAGGTCGCCCTTTTCGGGAGCGGGGGAGAGCTCTCCCATGTCTCCGGCGGCTATAATGTAACACTTGCTCATGAAAACACTTCCGTTTTTTATTTAATATAACACAAACGAACGACGATTACAACAAAAAAGGGGCTGTTGCATTCAGCGTCTTAATCTAAATGCGACAGCCCCCGGTACATTAAAATTATTGGCTCGAAGCCATCCGTCAACCGATCTTTCTGGCAATGGAGCTTGCCGTCAGGATCTTGAAAATGGTACGGAATGAAAAATGATTATTCTTCGAGATCTCATCCAGTATTGATTCTTCAGCCTGATAATAAACGTTGTTGTAATTTGACATAGTTTTCATTCCTTTCAGTAGTTTTTTTGGTCACCTCAAAAAATTCTCATGCATTCACCTTGCATGATCTTTTTCTGTCATATTTTGCAAAAATGCTCGTCAATACACAAAGTATTAACTGCGCTTTTTGCTTCATCTGACGAAAAAATCTCTACGCAATCTGAACGCGTCGAATCTTCAGAGGTTCCCTGTTGAGAGCGGCGCCGTATCTCTCAATTCCGGCTCTTATTATAGCATAAAAAAATGCTTTGTCAAGCGTTATGCACAAAAAATACTAAAATTATTTGTGCAATCATACAAATTAAAATGTATCACTATGTCAAATAAACCAAATAAACACTTTATTGATTCATTGTTGCTTGGATAATATAACTATATCGACGTCGGTGAGGATCAATGCAAAACAGGGGACGATCCCCTACGACCGAAAAAAGTTTACATTTCCGGTATTTTTTACAAATTGCGGTGAATAAAAAACGTCTCCTCAATTCTTCTGCTGATGCACATTTTTTATTTGTTTATCTTGTAGGGGCTGACGATCCCTACGACCCAAAAAGTTATAATTGCCGTTATTTCAAACAAATCGTGATGAAATAAAACCCGTTCCATATTTTCCTTTCCACATCAACAATCTGTTCAGCTTCAATTTTGCACGGTAATAATCAATACCGGCAATGCTGACTGTAAGCACTTGTAGGGGCTGACGACCTCGGCAGCCCGTCAGATTCTGCTGTATTTTTAAGGGTCGCCGAGTCGTCGACCCCTACAAATCATAAACGTAATCAAGGTGCAGAACGCTGAAATTCTGCACCTTGGTTATATTGAAAACAGTTGTTTGTTTTTGACCATTTCTTTTTGGTCTTCGCCGAATGTTTCAATCAGGGGCGGTCAGATTCGGATGAAGACGGCG
>JAFSXA010000158.1 GCA_017450135.1 Clostridia bacterium
ACGCTGATATTCATGAGCGGAAAAACCCTTTACAAAGTCAATACCTCAGACGGCAAGGTTATAGCCAAAGCCGATATGGTCGAGGCGCCGAGCTACGGCTATACGCCGCCGACCTACGCCGACGGCGTGATATACTGTCCTCTGGGCAGGGGCACGGTGCAGGCGTTCAATTACAGGACAATGAAGTCACTGTGGGTTTTCCGGGACAGTCTCGGCGGACAGGCGCTGACCCCGATCACCTACGACGACGGGTATATTTATACGGGCTTCTGGAATGAAGAGGACGAGTACGCCGATTACGTCTGCGTCTCGGTCCGTGATGAGAACAAGAGAGTGACTGACGAGGCGAAGAGCGCGGAGTGGACCTACCGCAGCAAGGGCGGCTTTTACTGGGCCGGAAGCGCCGTGGTAGGGGACTATCTGGTGTTCGGCACGGACGACGGCACGGTTTACGATAACAAGCCGTCAAAGCTCCTGAGCGTTAACAAAAAGACCGGCGCCGTGGTGGATTCTCTCGCCCTGACCGGAGATCAGAGAAGCTCAGTGACGTACAGCGGCGGCAGACTCTATTTCACCACCAAGGCAGGCCGGCTCTATTCCGTCGCCCTCGGTGAAAAGGGCGGCTTCAACAAATCTCAGGTTAAAATGCTTGATCTCGGCGGCGCTTCGACCTGCACGCCCGTGATTTACGGGGACAGGCTCTATATAGGCGTTCAGGGCAGGGAGTTTTCCTCAGGTTATATAAAGGTGATATCCGCAGGCGACCTTAAGCCGATCTATACGGCGAACGTCAAGGGCTATCCCCAGAACCGTCCGCTCGTTTGCGACGCTTACCTCAAAAATACGGGCAAGCTGTATGTGTATACGACTTATAACGCCGGGCCGGGAGGAATAAGCGTTCTGACCGATTCCGAGGGGCAGACAGCCGCCCAGGTCAGCGAGCTGTTCACTCCGCCGTCGGGCATGACCGGCTACTGCATAAGCCCGATAACCGCCGACGCGGACGGGACACTGTTCTATAAGAATGATTCCGGAAATCTTTTTGCGATAAAGAATTCGGAGGCAAGAGTATCGTTTTTTGTCAGGATATTCAGGGCGATAGCCGATTTTTTCAAAAGCATTTTCAATTAAAGGCCGGATCGGGGATATAGTATGAAATCGGGCTTCAGGGGCTGCCATCCGGCAGTCAATATATCTTTCTTTATAAGCGTACTGGTTTTCGGGATGCTGCTGAGGCATCCCGTCACCCTTGTCATTGCTGTTTTTGCCTCGCTTGCTTATTATATCAGACTCTCCGGCCGTTACGCGGCGCGTACATTTTTCAGATTTCTTCTGCCGATGCTGATAATAGTAACGGCGCTCAACCTTTTGACCAACCATTACGGCGTAACGGAGCTTTTTATTCTGCCGTCGGGCAACCGGGCAACTCTCGAGTCTGCGGCGGCAGGCCTTGTCACCGGCATAATGATGGTCAGTACGATACTGTGGTTTTTCTGCTGGAACGAGGTCGTGACCGAGGATAAATTCATGTCCGTATTCGGCAGGATATTCCCCGTTCCCGCGCTGATAATAATGATGGCTCTGCGTTTTGTTCCGCTGTACAGACGCCGTCTGCATGAGATCTCCGACGCGCAGACCGGGATAGGCAGATCGCGACGGACCGGTAATATTTTCGAGAGGATAAGACGCGCAGGATCCATAATACAGATACTCATCAACTGGTCGCTCGAGAGCGCAGTCGAGACCTCCGATTCCATGCGCTCGCGCGGCTACGGCCTGCGCGGCAGAACAGGCTATTCCCGCTACAGGATGACCGGCTTCGACGCTGCCGCTCTGATATTCATCGCTGCGGCGGATATCATGATCGCCCTCGGCGTTTCGGCTCTCGGATGTCTTTACAATCCGCGGATCATAATAAATCCCGACGTGTCTTCGGGCACTGTGTATCTGATAAGCGGAGTCAATGCGACCGTCAATCCGCTCTCCGCACTCGGAGCCGCTGCGGCAGCGGCGTATGCGGTGCTGTGCTTTATGCCGCTTATCATGGATCTGAAGGAGGGTGTTAAATGGCGCAGTTTGAAATAAAGGATCTCTGCTTCACATATCCCCTGAACGGCAGAAGAGCGCTTGAAAATATAAATCTTAAAATAGAGAGCGGCGAATTCATCACGGTCTGCGGCAGGAGCGGATGCGGAAAGACGACGCTGCTCAGGCTGCTTAAAAGCGCGATAGCGCCCAAGGGACGTATCGAGGGCAGCGTGCTGTATAACGGCAGTGCAGCCGGCGATATAGACCTGAGGACCCAGGCGGGCGAGATCGGCTTCGTTATGCAGGATCCGCAAACTCAGGCAGTGACCGACAAGGTTTGGCACGAGCTTGCGTTCGGGCTTGAAAACCTCGGTCTTGACAACAGTACCATAAGGCTCAGAGTGGCGGAGATGGCGTCTTACTTCGGCATAGGCGGCTGGTTCGACAGCCGCGTGGACGAGCTCTCCGGAGGTCAGCTCCAGATGCTCAATCTCGCGTCCGTGATGGTGATGCACCCATCCGTACTGATACTTGACGAGCCGACCTCACAGCTCGATCCGATATCCGCGCGCAGCTTCATCGAGACGGTTGATAAGATAAACAAGGAGCTCGGCGTGACCGTGATCCTATCCGAGCACAGGCTCGAGGAGGTCTTTCCCTGTTCCGACAGAGTGATAGTCATGGACGGCGGCAGGATAATATCTGATTCCTCCGTGCGTGAGCTCGGCGCGACACTCGGCTCTCAGCTCGAATTTGTCAGACTCTCTGTCCCGTCCGCCATGCGGATATTCAATGACTGCAGCGGAACGGGGGAGTGCCCGGTAACCGTCCGCGAGGGCAGAAAATGGCTCTCGGAGCAGAGTATTGCAAGCAAAAAATGCGGCCATAAGTCCGTTTCCTTCGGTGAGAAAAATGCCGTTGAGATGAAGGACGTCTGCTTTTCCTATTCACGGGACGGCGAGAACGTCCTCAATAATCTTTCGCTAAAAATACCCGAGGGCTCGGTCTTTGCCGTGCTCGGCGCCAACGGAGCCGGAAAATCCACTCTTGCCAAGGTAATGGCGGGAATCCTGAAACCGCACAGAGGGAAGATCACTGTGCACGGAAAAAGGATGGATAAATATAAAAACGGCGGTCTTTGGCAGAAAAACATAACAATGATACCTCAGGATGTCCGTGCGCTTTTCACCGCGAAAACCGTTGCCGGGGAGCTTGACAAGATCGGCGGAGATACAGCCGCCGTCAGCCGTCTGATGAGGATAGACCATCTGGCTCAGAGCCATCCGTTCGATCTCAGCGGAGGCGAACAGCAGAGGCTCGCCCTCGCGGAGGGCCTCCTTACTCAGCCGGAGATACTCATCCTCGACGAACCGACCAAGGGCATGGACGGCGAGTTTAAAACGATATTTGCCGACGTGATCTCTCGCCTGAGATCGGAGGGGAAAACGGTGATAATGATATCCCACGATATCGAATTCTGCGCGTCGAATGCAGAGCTGTGCGCCATGCTGTTTGACGGCTCGATAGCGTCGTTTTCTCAGGCTCATGAGTTTTTCAACGGGAATCATTTTTACACCACCGCCGCCAACAGGATATCACGGGGTATTATTGAGGCAGCGGTCACACGGGAGGATGTTTCAGCTTGCGTTACGGGAAAGTCATTTCAATAATCTGTATAGCCCTGATCCCTGTCGTGATCGTCGCAGGCTTTTTTACCAAATGGGAGAGGCAGTATTATTACACCGCGGCGGCGGTTCTGCTTCTGTCGCTGATACCCTTTCTGATCTCTCTTGAACGCAGGAGGCTAAAGGCGAGGGAGCTGGTCACCCTTGCGTCGCTGACGGCCATCGCCGTGGCGAGCCGCGCCGCGTTTTACGCAGTGCCTCAGGTCAAGCCCATGTGCGCGCTGCTGATAATAATCGCCGTATCCATAGGCCCGCAGTTCGGATTTACAGTCGGCGCCCTGGCGGCGCTTGTATCAAATTTCATCTTCGGGCAGGGGGCGTGGACGCCGTTTCAGATGTTTGCCGCCGGGCTCACTGCGGCCATATGCGCCGTCTGCTTTTACGGCAAAAGGAGAAACGGCAGGATACTGCCTGTCGCCATCGTAGGTGGACTTGTCACTTTTGCGGTTTACGGTTTCATCGTCGATACCTGCGCCGTCCTCATGATGGCGGAGAGCTTCACCCTCAGCGGTATGCTCTCTGTTTATGCGTCGGGAATACCGTTCAACCTGATACACGGCGGTACGTCCTTCCTGATAATACTCCTGCTCGGCAGCGTGATGCGGGATACCATCGAGAGAGTAATTATTAAATACGACCTGTTCGGAGGTGCCGGAATATGAAAAGAATAACGGCGGCAGTCTTTGTCCTGCTTATAATTGTGCTCTCAATGAGCGCGTGCGGGGTCACAGTCACAAAGACCGATGCGGCACTGACGACAAAAAATATCGGCGAAAAGGCTTCGCAGACCGCCGTCAGTACTACGCATACCGGGACGACGGCTCACGATGCGACGGGCGCAGACGGCGACGGGACTCAAACGCAGGCAGAAACGGAAAAACCTTCCGATAAAAATGAAAAAACGACTGTCAGCACGACTCTTCCCGGCGAAAAAAAGGATAAAAGCGTCGGCTCAAATGAGAAAAAGACCGAAAAGACCGCCGCGCCGAAAAAAGCGGATACGATAGTCTGCACGGTGGAAATAAACTGCGCCGAGATACTTGAGCATTTGGACGACCTGAAGCCCGGGAAAAAGGAGTTCCTGCCTGCCGGAGGCGTTATACTCAAGCCGGCCTCCGTTGAGCTTCCGGCTGGGTCGACGGCGTTTGACGCCTTGAAAAAAGCCTGCGCCGCCGGCAGATGCGCCGACAACTGCGCCGAATGCAGGCGCAGCGGCATTCAGCTCGACTATGTATTCACGCCAGGCTTCGGCAGCTACTACGTGCGCGGAATACATCAGCTCTATGAAAAGGACTGCGGTGAGTATTCGGGCTGGTTGTACTCCGTAAACGGAAGATTTCCGAATTACGGCTGCAGCAAATACACGCTGAAAAACGGCGACAGTATCAGGTTCGTTTATACCTGCGAGCTTTCGGATATTGAATGACGAGATATCTTGATTTTTGCCAAGCCGTATTGTATAATACTGTCACGACTGCGTGATGATCCGGACCTGAACCGCAGG